>JBFGQE010000019.1:0-19907 GCA_041564355.1 Gammaproteobacteria bacterium
GGCCACCTGTGCCTGTCGACGCTGCACGCCAACAGCACCAACCAGGCGCTGGACCGCATCATCAACTTTTTCCCGGACGAGCGTCGCCAGCAGCTGTTGATGGACTTGTCATTGAACCTCAAAGGCCTCGTGTCGCAGCGCCTGATTCCGAAAATCGACGGCGCTGGCCGGATTCCGGCGATCGAAGTCATGCTGAATACGCCGTTGATGGCCGACCTGATCTTCAAGGGTGACGTGCACGAGATGAAGTCGCTGATCGCGAAATCCAACGAGGCCGGCATGCAGACCTTCGACCAGGCGCTGTTCAATCTGTACGAAGAGCAGAAAATTACCTTCGAAGACGCGCTGCGTAACGCCGACTCGGTCAACGATATCCGCCTGCGGATCAAGCTCGAAAGCGATACCGCGCGCAAAACCGGCATGGTCGAGGATCATCGCGATTTCGAGCTCGAGGAATCGGAAGACGAAGCCGCGGGCGGCATGATCTAGGAGATCCGCATGAGTCGCGAACCCACCACCAAGCTGCTCGAACCTTATCTCAAGATCATGGTCGAGAAACAGGCCTCGGACCTGTTCTTCGTTACCGGCGCGCCGCCCAACATGAAAACCCAGGGGCATACCTCGGCGATCGCGAAGAACGCGTTTCAAAGCGGGCAGGTGCAAAAGCTGGCTTACAGCCTGCTGAACGACGAACAGGTGCGCGATTTCGAAATAAACCGCGAGCTCAATCTCGGTTTCACGCTGCAGGACGTCGGCCGTTTTCGCGTCAACATCTTTGTTCAGCGCAGCGAAGTGTCGATGGTCATACGCTACATCAAGTGGGAAATCCCGACCATCGACGAGCTCGGTCTGCCGCAGGTGTTGAAGGAAGTCGTGATGAACCAGACCGGGCTGGTGTTGGTGGTTGGTTCGACCGGATCGGGCAAGTCGACCTCGCTGGCGGCGATGCTCGATCATCGCAACGCGAGTGCCGGCGGACATATATTGACGATCGAAGATCCGATCGAGTTCGTCTTTCGCCACAACCAGTCGATCGTCTCGCAGCGCGAGGTCGGCATCGATACGCTGAGTTACGAAAACGCGCTGCGCGAGGCGCTGCGCGAAGCCCCCGAGGTCATCATGATCGGCGAGGCGCGTGACGCCGAAACGATGAAGGCGGCGATCAATTTCGCCGATACCGGCCACCTGTGCCTGACCACGCTGCACGCGGTCAACTCGAACCAGGCCATGGACCGGATCATGAACATGTTTTCCACCGAGATGCGCGAACAGTTACTCATGGACCTGTCGCTGAACCTGAAAGCGGTCATCTCGCAACGCCTCGTACCGGGGATGCAGGGCAAGCTCGCCTGCGCGGTCGAAATCATGATGAATACGCCTTACATCTCGGAGCTGTTGCGCGAGGGTAACTTCAACGAGATCAAGGAAATCATGGAGAAGGGCGATACCACCGGCATGCAGACCTTCGACCAGTCGCTTTACCATTTGTACAAGTCCGACAAGATCACGATCAAGAATGCGCTGGCCTACGCGGATTCGAGCACCAACCTCGAGTGGAAGATCAACTTCGGCGGCGAGCAGCCATCGACGCAGGATACGCGCCACAATTTGAACAAGCAGGGCGAGCTCGAAGAGCTGACCTTGCCCTCCGAGGAAGACTGATTGCCAGATTCGTGCCGGCGTGAAATCCCGCAGGCGAGCTTTTACTCTGACTCGGAACTCTGATAGACGATTTCGCCGCCGATCAGCGTGTGCGTGACTCGCCCATTGAAATCCCACCCGTCGAACGGGCTGTTTTTACCCTTCGAGATAAATTTTTTCGCACTGCAAATCCAGTGCGTGTCGGCATCGACGATGATCAGGTCGGCGGGTTCGCCGGTTTGCATCCGCCCGCCGGGCAAGCCCATGACCCGAGCCGGGTTCAGCGTCAGTTTGGCGATCAACTCGGGTAACGGCAGCAGCTTTTCGTCGACCAGGCGCAGCGCCAGCGCGAGCAGCGTTTCGAGAGAGGAGATGCCGGGCTCGGCCGACGGGAAGGGTTTCAGCTTGGCATCGACTTCGTGCGGCTGGTGATCGGAACAGAGACAGTCGATGCTGCCGTCGGCAACGCCCTCACGCAGCGCATCGCGGTCACGCTGGCTGCGTAGTGGCGGAATCATCAGCATGTTACTATTGAACTCGCCGATGTCGTGGTCGGTTAAAAATAATTGATGAATCGCGCAGTCGGCGCTGACCGGCAGGCCTTTCTCCTTGGCGCGGCGGATCATGTCCACCGAGCGCGCACAGGAGAGCTGGCCGAAGTGCGCCCGCACGCCGGTCTGTGCGACCAGCTCGATGTCTTTTGCCAGCGCCGCGGTTTCGGCGGCCTCCGGAATCGCCGGCAATCCCAGCCGGGTCGAAACCGCGCTCTCGTGCGCGCAGCCGTTGCCGAGCAATTCGTGATCCAGCGGCTGGATGATGACCAGCGCGCCAAGTCCGGCCGCGTAATCCATCGCGCGGCGCTGCACCAGGTTGCTAACGATCGGCTGCTGCGCGTTGCTGAACGCGATACAGCCATCGACCAGCAGGCTGGCCATGTTGCTAAGTTGGTCGCCGCCCAGCCCGCGGGTCAGCGCGCCGATCGGGTAGACGCGCGCGTGGTGGCCGAACATCTCGTTGCGGTGGTGAATTAGTTCGACCGTGGCCGAGTTGTCGATTGGCGGCAGGGTGTCTGGCGGCAGGCATAAGGTCGTGATTCCGTTCTTGATTGCGGCCTCGGTCTCGCTTTCGATATTGGCTTTCTCTGGCTGTCCCGGATCGCGCAGGCGCGCCTGGATATCGACCAGGCCCGGCATGACCCATTGCCCGGCGGCGTCGATGATCCGGTCGGCCTTGAATTTTTTCGGCGCGCGGCCAATCCCGGCGATCAGGCCGTCCTGCAGGAACAGGTCGGCCTGCCCGGTGCTCGTGTTCTCCGGATCCACCAGCAGGCCATTCCTGATCTGCAGGTTCATGCGTCGCCTCCCGCCTGCAGCCCGGACTGGCCGACAATCATCGACATCACCGCCATGCGCACCGAAATACCGAAGCTAACCTGTTGCAAAATCACCGATTGTTCACCGTCCATGACGCTGGATTCGATTTCCACGCCGCGATTCGCGGGGCCCGGATGCATCACGATCGCGTCCGGTTTGGCGCGCCTGAGGCGTTCCTGCGACAGACCGTACTTGCGAAAATACTCTTTTTCGCTCGGCAGCAGCGCGCCCTGCATGCGTTCCTTCTGCAGGCGCAGCATGATCACCACGTCGACGTCCTCGAGCCCTTGCTCGAGGTCTTCGAAGACCCTCACCCCGAGCGATTCGGCCTCGACCGGCATCAGCGTGCGCGGCGCAATGACGCGGACCTCGGCGGTATTGAGCAGGTTCAGCGCGTGAATCTGCGAGCGCGCAACCCGCGAATGCAGGATGTCGCCGACGATTGCAACGCGCAGTCGGGAAAAATCCTGCTTGTAATGGCGAATCGTGTACATGTCGAGCATCGCCTGGGTAGGATGCTCATGCTGGCCGTCGCCCGCGTTCAGCACCGAAACCCCGGGGCGAACGTGCTGGGCGAAGAAATGCGCGCTGCCGCTGTCCTGGTGGCGGATGACGAACATATCGATCTGCATCGCTTCGAGGTTCTGCAGCGTATCGAGCAGGGATTCGCCCTTGACCGTGGCCGAGGTGTTGACGTTCAGGCTCAGGATATCCGCGGACAGACGTTGCGCGGCCAGTTCGAAGGTCGAGCGCGTGCGCGTGCTTGCTTCGAAGAACAGGTTGGCGACGGTCTTGCCGCGCAGGATCGGGACTTTTTTAATGGTCCGATCAGCGACCGAAATAAACGAGTCGGCGGTGTCGAGAATTTCGCTCAGGATGGCCTGGTTGAGGCCTTCGATACCGAGAAAGTGGCGGAGTTTGCCGTTTTCGTCGAGCTGGATATTCTTATCCGGCATGGCGCTCCAGGGTTTTGATGGTCAGCTGCAACGGCTCCGGGCCCTCGAGCTTGATATGGCTGTCGGCGTCGAGTTCGATCCGCTCGCCGACGAAATCGGGCTGGATCGGAATTTCACGCTGGTTGCGATCGATCAGGATCGCAAGCAGGATTCGCTTTGGTCGCCCGTAGTCGAACAGCGCGTTCATCGCCGCGCGCACGGTGCGCCCGGAATGCAACACGTCGTCGACCAGGATGACGGTTTTGTCGTCGATATCGGTCGGCAGGATGGACGGTTTCACGGTCGGGTGTAGCCCGATCCGGGTGAAGTCATCGCGGTAAAAGGAAATGTTCAGCCGACCCAGTTCGGTCTCGGGATTGATTTTCTGGTGCAGTCGTTGCGCGATCCAGACGCCGCCAGTTTCGATGCCGACGATGATCGGTTGGGACGGGGAATTGAAACAGGGAGTGAGTGCCTCGGCCAGCTTTTCGAGCAGCGATTCGACTGAAGGTAGGGACACACAAACTCCGCTTGCCTGATTGCGGACGCTTTATAGCATAAATTGCCTGCGAAAACAGTAATAAAGCGCCGGCCTCGAGGTCTATTCGGCAGCCTGGTCGTTGAGCCAGGATTCGGTGATCAGCATCGCGCTGAGACTGTCGATTTCGGTCTTCGATTTTTTTTCGCCGCCGTCCAGCGCAAGCTGGTAAGCCTCGCGCGTGGTCAGGCGCTCGTCGACCAGTTCACTGGGTACGCCGTAGCGTCCCTGCAGCTGCCGGCTGAAACGCTCGGCCTTCGCGGTCATCGCCTGGCGCTCGCCGCGCATGTTGAGCGGCAGCCCGACGATCAATCGGTCCGGTTGCCAGGTCTCCAGCAGGCTTTCGATCGCGCGCCAGTCGCCGGCTCTTATCGCCGGCAGCGGCGTCGCCCTGCCGGTCAGGGTTTGCCCCACCGCAACGCCGATCGAGCGCTCGCCGTAATCGAAACCGATCACCGTACTAACAGCGCCGGCCGACATGAACGCAAGCTGCAACGGTGCGCCGGCAGGCGCTGTTTGTTTCAGGCATTCCCGCTGACGGGAGACAGGGAGTTGATGTCGAAGCCGAGCGAGTCGAACGCGACCTGCCACTTGTCCTCGGGTTTTTCATGAAACAGCAGGTCGGCATTGCAGGTCGAGGTTAGCCAGGAGTTTTGCTGCAGCTCGGATTCGAGTTGCCCGGAGGCCCAGCCGGAAAAGCCGAGAATGACCAGGTAGTCGGTGGGCCCCTTGCCGCGCGCGATGGCCTGCAGGATATCCAGCGAGCTGGTCAGGTGGATACCGCTCGAGATCTCGACGCTGTTTTGCCAGTCGCCGTCGCTGGAGTGAAGCACAAAGCCCTGTTCCAGTTGCACCGGGCCGCCGATGTATACCGGCTGGTTGCGAATCGATTCGTCCGCACATTCGATCTTGAGCTGGGTGAAGATGTCACCGAGAACCTGGGACGTCTCCTGGTTGACCACCAGTCCCATGCTGCCTTCCTCGCTGTGTTCGCACATGTAGACAAGGCTGGACGCAAAAATCGGGTCCTTGATTGCCGGGGTTGCAATCAGGCACTTGTCGACGAGACTGGCTGTTTGCTGGGACATGCTTAAGCGCTAGCTTACTCCGCTTTGCGTCTGAAATCGATTGCTTTTGAAATCCCAGGTGCGAATGATGACGATCTGGTCGGCGCGTTCCTTTAATTCATCGGGGAACGGCGCAAACGGTTGCGCCATGCGCAGAATGCGACGCGCGGCCTCGTCGAGGACGCTGGTGCCGGAGGATGAGGTGATCTCCATTTCCAGTACTTCACCGGCCGCGTTGAGCCAGACGCTCATGCGTAAACGGCCATCGAGATTGTTGACTCGCGCCTCCTGGGGGTAGTTGAGGTTGCCGGTGTGTTCGATTTTTTGTACCCAGGAAGCCAGGTAGCTCGCCTCTACCGCCTTGCGCGTGCTGGCGGTCAGGGTGATGGTCTTCGGCCGCCTGGCGTAGTCTACGGTCATTTGCCGAATTTCCGCCTGCAGCCGCGCGATCTTGCTTTCACGCTGCTCGATCTCGCTCGCCTGGCGGGTGTTAGAGTCTTTCTCGCGTCGCTGTCGAAGGCTCTCGATCCGTTCCTCGGCCTCGCTCTGGGTCAGGAAATAAAGCTTGTTTAATGCGAGCTGCTGCTTGCGTAGCTCGACCCGGTCGCGATCCGACAGGCCGTGCTGATCGATCGGCGTGGGTGCCGAAACCGGCGCACTCGGGCGCGCCTTTTCGTCGGCCCGGCCGCCCCCGGCCTGGTCGACCTGGGCGAGAAAGTCAGGATTGTCGGGAGTTTCGAAACTCTGTGACTGGGCGAGAATGATATCGAGACTGGGCAGGGCTTCCTTGTCGCTGCGGTCGGACTGCTTAAAGCCAACCCCGAGCACGACGATCGCATGCAGCGACAGCGCGAGGAACAGCGTGAACCCGAGCCGGTCGCTGGCTGAGATTCGGGGCCGATTTGCGGAAGTTTGTCTCATACCGGGGGTCTATTGTGCCAAGAATGAATCTAGATAACCAGTGAATCTTGTTGAATTAATTAACAATTTTAGTTGACCATTGCGGACTAATCTCAAGTTTTTCAGCAAAACTCCGGCTCACCAGGATTTCGCGCCGATCGCTGACGACCAAAAAGTCCTCGATCCCTAAGGATAGTGCTAAATCGCGCGCTTTGCGCTGTCCATCGATCATCAGCGCGGTGGCCGCGACATCGGCCAGCACCGGATCGTTTGCCAGCACCGTTGCCGAGCTTTGTCCGCGGGCGGATTCACCGCTGCGCGGATCGATAATGTGGTGCGCGATTTCGCCGCCGCGGTGGAAACGGCGCGCGTAGTTGCCGGAGGTAAACAGGCTGTGCCGGCCTTCGAGATGGATGCGAGCGATGGCGCCGGGCGCGAACGGGTTCTGGATACCGACTCGCCAGGGGCGGCCGAAGCGGTTGCCGGCGGTCTGCAGGTCGCCGCCGGCGTTGATCACGTAGTCGCCGACGCCGTTGGCGTCGAGGTAGTCGCCGATCAGGCCGACCGCGTAACCCTTGGCAATGCCGCCGAAATCGAGCTGCAGCTGCGCGTGCCGGCTTCGCGCACGTTCGCCATCGAACTCGAGATCCCGCATATCCGGAATATCGCGTGCAATCGCGGCGGCCAGCATCGTGTCGACTTCGCCGTCATGGAAGCCGTGCGCGGCGACCAGGCGTCCCAGCGCCGGGTTGAACAGTCCGTCCGAGAGCGCGTGATAGTATCGACTCAGCGAGATCAGTTCGCGCAGGGAGGCGGGCACGGCAACCGGCTTGCCGCTTTGCAGGGCCCGGTTTAGCCGGGTCAGGTCGCTGTCTTCCCACGCGTGCCACTGGTCTCGGTAAGCGCGCAAACGCGACTCGATCTCGCGCAACAGGACGTCGGCATGATTCAGGTCCGCGGTGATTAGCGTTATTTCGATGAGCGTGCCGAACTCGAGCAGGTGCTGCTCGACAAGATGACTGCGTCTTTCGCAACCGCCGAGCGCTGCGCAAGCCAGCAACGACAGGGCGATCAGGCGGTGAGACGCTGCTCGATGCATTGAAACAGGTCGGCGCTGATATTCAGGTCGAATTCGTCGTCCAACTCGCGGATACAGGTCGGGCTGGTGACGTTGATCTCGGTGATATAGTCGCCGATGACATCGAGCCCGACGAAGAGCAGCCCGCGGCGGCGCAATTCGGGCCCGACCTGCTCGCATAACCACTGGTCACGCGGCGTCAACGGCTGGCCGCGGGTGCTTGCGCCGGCCGCGATATTGCCGCGATTTTCACCCTCGGCCGGCAGGCGCGCCAGCGCGTAAGGCACCGCGACGCCGTCGATCAGCAAGATACGCTTGTCGCCCTCGCTAATTTCCGGAATGTAGCGCTGCACCATGGTTTGCGACAGGCCGTTTTCGGACACGGTTTCGATAATCGCGTTGGTGTTGCGATCGCCGATCTGCAGGCGAAATATCGATTGGCCGCCCATGCCGTCCAGTGGTTTGATGATGACGTCACGGTGCTGCTTGATGAATTCGCGCAGGATTTCCGGGTCGCGGCTGACCACCGTTTCGACGCAGCATTGAGGAAACACGCGGGTAAACAGCTTTTCGTTGCAATCGCGCAGGCTCGCCGGCCGGTTGACCACCAGCACCCCGTTTTCCTCCGCTTGCTCGAGCATGTAGGTCGAGTAGACGTATTCGAGGTCGAAAGGCGGATCCTTGCGCATCAGGATCGTGTCGAGCTGGTCCAGGCGACAGCGACCGGCTTCGACAATGTCGAACCAGTGCTGCCTGTCATCATGCAGTGACAGCGTCTGGTAGCGGCCCATTGCCACGCCGTTGTCGAAAAAGACGTCTTTCTGTCGAAAATAGCGGATCTCCCAGCCGCGCGCCTGGGCTTCGAGCATCATCGCGAAGGTCGAGTCTTTCCAGGGTTTGATGGATTCGATCGGATCCATCACGATGCCGAGTTTGCGTAGCTGAGACATGGGGATTTGGTCGGGATTTGCGCGGGCTCTGTGAGTTGCCACGAAGTTTACTGAATAAATCCGGCCGCGCACATTAAAATATCGCCCCCCGAAGCGGGTTTGCAAAGCGATTTACGCCTTGTTAAACCACGTTTTTTGAACTACTTTTTAAGCTTGTGGAAGTGCTTTTCGAAACCCGTGAAAATCGGCGAAATTTCGTAGAATCTACATCATGTAGTTTGATTAAATCACTGGTTTAACATGAGAATATCCATATAATCATTTGCAATTAAAGTGGGGGATACCCACTGCTAATCCTTTGGGGGTTACGTGAACACCGAGTCTCAGATAGCAGATGCGGCAGAGCAATCGGTCAACTTGAACGTCAAGGTCATGGTCATTGACGACAGCAAGACCATCCGCCGCAGCGCTGAAACCCTGTTGAAAAAGGTCGGCTGCGAGGTGGTCACCGCGATCGACGGCTTCGAGGCGCTGGCCAAGATTACCGAGCACAAACCGGATATCATTTTCGTCGATATCATGATGCCGCGTCTGGACGGATACCAGACTTGCGCGCTGATCAAGAATAACCAGACTTTCAAAGCCACCCCGGTCATCATGCTTTCCAGCAAGGACAGCATTTTCGATCGGGCGCGTGGTCGCATCGTCGGTTCCGAAAAATACCTGACCAAGCCGTTCTCCAAGGAGGACCTGATTAACGCAATTACGACTCATGTCGGCTAGCGGCGAACGCTCGGTAGAGAGGAAATAACAGATGACGCACATATTGATAATCGACGATTCTCCCACGGAAGTGCATGTCTTCAAGAACATGCTGATGAACAACGACATCAAGGTTTCGGTGGCGAAAAATGGCGAGGAAGGAATCGAAAAAGCGATCGAAATCAAGCCGGACTGCATTTTGATGGACGTGGTCATGCCGGGCAAGAATGGATTCCAGGCGACGCGCGATCTGAGCCGAAACCCGGAAACCGCCTCGATCCCGGTGATCATCATCACCACCAAGGACCAGGAAACCGACAAGATCTGGGGCATGCGCCAGGGCGCGCGCGACTACATCGTCAAACCAGCGCGGGAGCAGGACCTGATCGAACGCATACACAAGGTGCTCGGCAGCGGCGGCAGCGCGGCGGAGCAGGATAAGTGAGACGCGGATGCCGATAACATCGCCTTTCGAGATACTCAGTTCGCTGGATTCGCGTTGCCGCAAGAACTCGAGCGGTTTACCGGTGGCCAAGTCGGTAGACGACGACTGGATCGGGATAGGCTTTGCAATTAACGATATCGCGTTGCTGGCGAAGATGGATGACGTCAGCGAGATCTTGCCCCCGCCGGAAACCATACGGGTGCCCGGGGTAACCCACTGGGTAAAGGGTCTGGCCAATATCCGCGGTAACCTGATGCCGGTGCTCGACATGAACGCGTTCTTGCACGGCAAGCCGACCAAGATCCGCAAGCAGAGTCGCGTGTTGATCATTAACAAGCTTGGCGTCGTTGCGGCGCTGCTGGTGGACGAGGTTTTCGGACTGCGCCGTTTCAAGCCGGATGAGCATCGACCCGAGAGCCAGCAACGCAGCGGTCAGATTCTCGACTATCTCGCCGGCAGCTTCGCCGACCAGGTGCGCGACTGGGACGTGTTCAGCATGGAGAAACTGGCCCGTGCCGAGCAGTTCCTGCGCGTGGTTTAGGGGTAGCTAGTCAAGCATCGAGGAGCCTATGGCAGTCAGAGACAAGATCAGGAACCTGTTTTCACGACGCAGCGCCGAGAGGCGCGGCGCCAAGGCGTCGGGCGGCTTCGATAAAAAGGCCATGATCGTGGGCGTACTGTTGGTCGCCGCGGTGGTCGGAATGGTTGCGCTGTTCGCGATCGAGGGCAACCTGACGCGCAAGAACAAGATTTACGCGACAATCGCCGCCGAACAGCAGGTTATCGCGCTGCAGATCGCGGTCAATGCCCTCGAGGCGTCCGCTGGCCAAAGCGTTGCCTTCGATCGGCTGGCGCAGAATCAGCGCCGTTTCGTGGATAACCTGGAAATCCTGAATCGCGGTGATCCGGCGCAGAACCTGCCGCCGTTGCCGGCGCAATTCGGCCTCGAATTTTCCAATCTGAAGACTGCCTGGAGCGAATACGATCAACATGTCGCTACCGTGGTTGCGGCGAAAAACTCGATCGGCACGGTGAGCGACTACGTGACGCAAATCAACGAATCGTTGCCGGAGCTGATTTCGCTCTCCGATCAGGTCGTAGAAGACCTGGTCAAGGCCGGGGCGCCAAGACAAAATATCGCGCTCGCGGCGCGCCAGGTTGTCCTGATTCGCAGTGTCGAAAATAGTCTGAACCAGATCCTCTCCGATGGCGAGATGGTCATGACCGCGGCCGACCGGTTTGCCAACGACGCCGCGCGTATCGAGGCGCAATTGCTCGGTATGCTCGAGGGCGATCAATCGCTGGGCATCCGCAAGTTCACCGGCGAGGCAATTGTCGGCAACCTGTTGCAGTTCGCCGACCTGTACTCGGTGGTCAGGAAAAACGTACGCGAAATCCTCGACAACTCGGCACAGATCTTCAAGGTACACCAGGCCGCGCAGAGTATCGATTCGATCAGTCCGATGATGCTCGCCGTGTCGGACGAACTGATCGGCGCGATAGAACGCCGCGACAACCAGGCCAATGTGCTGACCCTGGGCGGATATGCGCTGGGGCTGTTTGCACTGGTCATGCTGCTGTTGTTGATCTTCATCATTACCCGGGACTCGCGTCAAAGCCTGGCCGAATCGCAGGAACAAAACGAGAAGAACCAGCGCGCGATCCTGCGGTTGCTCGACGAGATGACCAATTTGGCTGACGGAGACCTGTCCACGCACACCACGGTAACCGAGGATATTACCGGCGCCATCGCGGACTCGGTGAACTACTCGATCGACGCCTTGCGTGATCTCGTCGGCACGATTAACAGCACCGCGAACCAGGTGCGCACCGCGGTGCGCAAGACGCAGAACATGACCGGCGAACTGGCCGAGGCTTCCGACGCACAGGCACGGCAGATCACCGAGGCCAGCGACGCGATTACCGAGATTTCCAAGTCGATGTCCCAAGTCTCCGAACGCGCGGCCGACTCGGCCGAGGTGGCGCGTAAATCGGTCAGCATCGCCCACAAGGGTGGTGAAACCGTGCGCCAGACCATCGAGGGGATGGAAACCATCCGCGAGCAAATCCAGGAAACCTCGAAACGCATCAAGCGACTGGGTGAGTCGTCGCAGGAGATCGGTGACATCGTTAACCTGATTACCGAGATTTCGGACCAGACCAATATTCTTGCACTGAACGCGGCGATCCAGGCGTCGATGGCCGGCGAGGCCGGCCGCGGCTTCGCCGTCGTCGCCGACGAGGTCCAGCGACTCGCGGAGCGGACGGGTGATGCGACCAAGCAGATCGAGGCGCTGGTCAAGACCATCCAGGCCGATACCAACGAGGCCACCGTGTCGATGGAGCAAAGCACGGCCAACGTGGTCAAGGGCGCGAAGCTGACCGAAAACGCCGGCGGTGCGCTGGATCGGATCGAGCAGGTCTCGATGAACCTGGCGCAACGCATCCTCGAAATATCCGACGCGACGCGCGACCAGGCGCAGGACAGCGTCAAAATCACCGAAACCATGGATCTGATCCAGGAAATTACGATCAAGACGTCCGAGGGATCCAACCAGGCCTCGGAGTCGATCGGAGAACTCTCCGCAATGGTGCAACAGATGCAGCGCTCGGTGGCGGGCTTCAAGCTGCCGGGTATCGGTTCCACGGAAAGCACGATTATGCAGGATCCGGATGATCTTGCCGCAATCGGACTGGTCGAAGAAGCCGAGTAACGAGCCCGGCGATGATTGCTCAGCAAACTTCGATCAAGCACAGCGCACTCGGCTGGGTAAAAAAGGCGATCGACGATAATCTCGTCGAGATCGAGACCGATTTAAAAGGTTACCTCGAAGCCGAGGACGATGCGCTGCTGCAGGCCGTCAAGGAACGGCTGAGCGTAATCCAGGGTGTGCTGGTAATGATCGAACAGTACGGCGCGGCGATGCTGACCGAGGAAATGGTCGCGCTGGCGGATTTCATCGTCGAGGAAAAGCAGCAGCATGGAGACTCGGCGCTGGAAGTGTTGCTGCGCGCGGTGCTGCAGCTGCCCGACTATCTCGAGCATATCCAGTCAGGTCATCGCGATATCCCGATCGCCATTCTGCCGCTGTTAAACGATATCCGCGCGGTGCGCAACCAGGATCTTTTTTCGGAAAAGCTGCTGTTCCTGCCCGATCTGTCGATGCACGAGGACGACTCTGATGCCGAGAACATCGACGACCGGCAGAACCAGGCCTCGAAATTACTCGCCAAAAAAATTCGCCCGGTTTACCAGGTGGCGTTGCTCAACATCATCCGCGACAGGGACATCGAGGAGAGCCTGAAGCGGCTGGAAAAGGTCTGCGAGACGCTCGAAGAGCGCTCCTTCTCGGAACAGATGGCGCGTATCTGGTGGATTGTCGGCGCGCTGATCGAATCGGTATCGCGACAACAGCTCGAGCTCGGCGTATCGATCAAGAACCTGCTGGGCAAAGTCGACGCACTGTTTCGTGTCATCCTGATCATTGGCGAACGCGGCCTGGTCAAGCGACAACCCATCGAATTGATCAAGAATTTCCTATTTTATATCGCCCAGCCCGAGTGCGACGGGCCCAAGTGCCAGGCGATCAAGACCGCCTATCGGCTCGAGCAGTTCCTGCCGTCGGAGCGGACGCGCAGCGAGGTACTGGATAATATCGCCGGCCCGAACCAGGCGCTGCTGAAAACGGTGGCCGAGGCGATGAAGGTCGATATCGAAGAAGTCAAGTCGACGCTCGAGGTTTATGTCAACGGCGACCTGGCAAAAGTCGAGCAGTTGAAGGACTTGCCGCAGGAAATGCACGTGATTTCGGATACGCTGGCGATGATCGGGCTAGGCTCGCAGCGCCAGCTGATCGAGGCGCAAATCGAAACCGTGAAGCAGATAGCGTCGGGTGATCTACTGGTCAACGAAGAGCAACTGTTATCGATGGCGGCCGAATTGCTGCAGGTCGAGCAGGCGCTCGACCAGATGCAGAAGCGCCAGCCGGTCAGCGAAGAACAGTCCCGCACTGAAAGCGACGTGTCGCGCGACTACGAGCTGGATAACGTGCTGACCGCGGTGGTTACCGCTGCGCTCGACGATATCCAGAAAACCAAGAACGCGATACTCGACTTCGTCAAGGATTCGACTCACAGCCAGAATATCGACCTGTGTATCGCGATGATGCAGGAAGCGCGCGGCGCGATGGAGCTGATGAATCAGCCGCGCGCGGTTGCCGTAGTCGATGGGTTGCTCAAGTATCTGAAAGGCTACGATATCGTCGAATTCATGGAGGCCAGCCGGCTCGATGCGCTGTCGCAGGTGGTGGTCAGTCTCGAGTACTACCTCGAGGCCCTGGGTGAACACCGTAGCGATACCGAAAGCATCCTTGATTTTGCCGACGCGCAGCTAAACGAGCTGCTCGCCAACGTGACCTTGCGCAGCGAACCTGAAGAAGCCGCCGAGCTGGTAATCGTCGATGACGAAAAAGCGGCGAAAGACGCGGCCCCGACTGGCGAGACCGCGGCGGGCGAAGCGACATCGCAGGCACAGGATTCGATTGCCGCGGCCAGCTTCACGCTCGACGACTCGACCGCCGACACCGGGGCAACCGCGGACCTGCCGACCAACGAGGAGCCGATTGACGCAACTGCGGGTCTCGACGCCACCGCGGGCATCGTCGCGGCGGAGCCTCAACCCGACGCGCCCGCAGAGCAGGTAGCCGCGGATCAGCCCGAAACCGAATCCGAGGCCGCCACGGCCGACGAGCTGATCGAAGTGACCCCGATCGATGAAGAACTCGAAGTGCTCAAATCCGGCAGCGACCCGGATATTCTGCAAATCTATCTCGAGGAGGCCGACGAGGAATCGCGCAATATCGCCCGCCTGCAGCAGGACTGGTTGCTGCATCCCGAGGACGAAAACGCGCTGAAAAATATTCGCCGCGCTTTTCACACGATCAAGGGTAGCGGTCGACTCGTCGGCGCGATGAAGATCGGCGAATTCGCCTGGGATTACGAGCAATTGCTGAATCGGGTTATCGACAAGACCCTGGGCCCGGACAAGCGTATCATCGATGCCGTCGGTCAGGCTGCGGACGCTTTGCCCGAGCTGGTCGAGGAATTGAAATCATCGAAACCGCCCGCCGCGGATATCGCCTACCTGCGCGGTCTGGCGCGTGCCCTGGCCGAATTCAAGGCAGAGCGGGTGCTGATCGAGCACACCCGGCAAAAAGCGGCGCAGGAATCACCCTACGACCACATCACAGGTGGCGACCAGCCCGCCAGCGGGGAAGTTACCGACTGGACCGGTATTGGGGTCGGCGCGACCACGCAGATTATTCCGCCGGACAAGCTCGAATCTGCGCTGCTCGACGAAATCGAGCCCGACACGATGCGCGTTGACCCGGACTCGATATCGCTCGAAGAAGTCGCGCGGGACGCGGCCGGCGATACGGCGTCGCCGCGCTCTGGCCTGGATGATACCCAATTGGTGCAACCTTCCCGACAAGGTGGCGCCGAGGTCGTATCCTTGAAACAGGACCAGTCCGCTACCGGCCGGGAAGCAACTGATTCGGCCGCCGGAGACGCGGAAGCTCGCCCGGCGACGGATTACGCCCGACCTGACGAGTCGCGGGCGGTTGACCTCGACGATGTCGAGGTCGCCTCGCGGGAAGATATCCAGATCCAGACCATGGGCGAGGACTTCCTCACCGACGATCTGGACGAGGAACTCGAGGATGAATTCCTGTTCACTGCGCACGCGGCGGGCACCGATGCGTCGGAGTCGGACGACGACTCGACGGACATCGATGATGTCGTCGAGGACGCGGTATCGGAAAGGGCGAAAGCGCCGGAAGTTGACGAAATTTCTGACCTTCCCGTGGCCGAGACTGAACTCGAATTCGTCGACGAAATCGAGGAAGTGGTCGTCGAGGCGCCCGTCGACGACGAGGCACCCGAGTTCGAGGCGGCGCCCGGTACCGGTGAATTCGAGATTGAAGAACCCGAAGAAATCGAGGCTCTGGATATTGAAGCCCCGATCGATGTCGAGGACGATGCGCAAATCACGTCCGAGGAGACCCATCCCGACCCTTTCGTCGAAACCACATCGAGCCAGGTGCCTGGAAAAGAGGCAGAGAGCGGCGAGGCCAGCCTTCAAGAGCAGGCCGCACCAACCGACCTGTCGTTCGATCCGGAACTGCTGATAATTTACCAGCAAGAGGTAGAACAGCACCTAAGCATAGTAAATTCCGCCCTTGAGCAAGCCGAGGCCGGTGGCGAACTGATCCCCTCCGAGGAGATTTACCGTGCGCTGCACACGATCCACGGTGCCTCGCGAACCGCCGATATCACAAGCATCGGAGAGCTGGCGGAGTTGCTCGAAAAGCCGCTCAAGTCGGCCATCGCGCAAAAGCTCGCGCTGGATCACGAAATCATCGCGCTCTACCGCGAGGGCCAGTTCGCCCTGAAAAGCATGACCGACGAACTGGTAGTCAGCCGCCGCATGCCGCGAATCCCGCGCGACCTCGAAATCAGCCTGTTGGCGCTGGCCGAGGATTTCGAGGAACACACTGTCGAAATACCAGAGGAAGAAGCGCAGAGTGGCGAATTCGTCGATACATTGACGATGATGAACGAGTCGGCAGAAGGTGAGAGAGACAACGAGCTGCTGACTATCTTCGTCGACGAGGCGAACGAGTTGCTCGAGATGAGCGACAACACCTTGCACGAGTGGTCGACGCAAAATGCCGACGACGCGCGCGCGCAGGATTTTAGCGCGGTAATGGAGTTGCAGCGCTTCCTGCACACGCTGAAGGGCGGCGCACGCATGGCGGAACTGCGCGAAATCAGCGATCTCGCGCATGAAATGGAGTCGATGTTTATCGCCGTGATCGACGGCCGTGTCGAGAAGAACGACGAATTGATCGAGTTGCTCAAGGACTGTTTCGATCGGCTCCATCAGCAGGTGACCCAGGCGGAGAAGGGCGAACAGATGGTCGATTCGTCGGACCGCGTCGATTTACTGCGCAGCATGCGCCGCGGCGTTGCCGAGGAACAGGGTGACGAGTCCGGCGAGTCCGAATTCGACGGTGACAGCGAGGATATCGACATCGTCGCTGAAAACCTGCCGGGCGAACCCCTGTCGGCAACGGAGAGACCCTCGCAGGATGTCATCAAGGTCCGTGCCGACCTGCTCGACAACCTCGTCAGCTCGGCCGGTGAAGTCAGCATTTACCGCGCCCGCATGGAGCAGCAGGTCGCCGGGCTGGGTTCACACCTGGGTGAGCTCGGGCAGACTATCGCCCGGCTGAAAAGCCAGTTGCGCAACCTCGAGGCCGAGACTGATGCGCAAATCCATTTCAGCCATCGTGCCGAGGCGGGTCGTTCGGGTGAATTCGATCCGCTGGAAATGGACCGCTACACGATGATCCAGGAATTGTCGCGCAGCCTGAGCGAGTCGGTGAATGACTTGTCGAGCCTGCAGAACCTGCTCGGCGAACAGGTCAAGGATTCGGAGACGCTGTTACTGCAGCAGTCCAGGGTCAATACGGATTTGCAGGACGGCCTGATCAAGAGCCGCATGGTCAAGTTTTCCGGTCTGTTGTCGCGCCTGCGTCGTCTGGTTCGCCAGAGCAGCCAGGAGCTGGGTAAAAAAGCCGAACTGATCGTTAGCGGTGAACAGAACGAAGTCGATAACAAGGTGCTGGACCGCATGGTCGCGCCGATTGAACATATTATCCGTAACGCGCTGTCACATGGCATCGAGACCCCGGTGGAACGGGTCAAGAAAGGCAAGCCGGAAACCGGCCGCATCGCGATCGACATAACGCGGGACGGCTCGGACGTTGTTATCCGGGTCAGCGACGACGGCGCCGGGGTTAACCTCGACAAGGTGCGCAACCGGGCAATCCAGCTCGGGCTGCTCGAGCAGGAGCGCGAGCTCAGCGACGTCGACCTCGTCCAGTATATTCTCGAGCCGGGCTTCAGCACGGCCGACCACGTCACCCAGTTATCCGGGCGCGGGGTCGGCATGGACGTGGTCGATATCGAGATCAAGCAACTCGGTGGCACGCTGCAAATCGAAACCAATCCACAAGGTACGTCCTTCATTGCGCGCCTGCCGTTCACGCTGTCGATCAACCAGGCAATCCTGGTGCGTGTCGGAGAAGAAACCTACGCGGTTCCGTTGATCAACATCGAGGGCATCACCCGCCTGGATGCCCAGGAACTGGCCAACTACTACCGTGAAGAAAACTCCGAGATCGAGTATGCCGGGCAAAGCTTTGCGCTGCATAACCTGGCCCAGCTGGTCGAGATTGGAACGCAGTTCAGGCCGGGGGCAGAGACGGAGAAACAGCCGATTATCTTCAGTCGTGCCGGCGATACCCGCGTCGCGTTGCATGTCGACGAAATCATCGGTAACCGTGAAATCGTGGTAAAAACGCTGGGTAAACAGCTGAGCCAGGTCAAGGGGCTCGCCGGCGCCAGTATCCTGGCCGACGGCAGCGTGGTGCTGATTCTCGATATCAACGGCCTGGTGCGCCACAGCGCCGGCAGCGCGGTCAAGGTCGTTTACCAGGCCGCCCGTGGCCGTGCCGGCAGGGAGCGGGAAACGGTCATGGTGGTCGACGACTCGATCACGATGCGCCGCGTCGCAAGCAAGTTGCTGGAGCGGCACAACTACGACGTGGTCACCGCCAAGGACGGTGTCGACGCGCTGGCGCAACTCGAGGACGTGCAACCCGACGTGATGCTGCTCGATATCGAGATGCCGCGCATGGACGGCTTCGAACTCGCCACGCACATGCAGAACGAGGATAACTACTCGCAGATTCCGATCATCATGATCACGTCGCGCACCGGCGAAAAGCACCGCGACCGTGCCTTCGAAATCGGGGTCGCAAACTACATGGGCAAACCCTACCAGGAAGAGGAATTGATCGAAAACATCCAGATGGCGCTGGGCGGGCGCCAGGGCTAATCCGCTATGGCCGACCAATCCGGCTCGGTGCGCTGCATGCTTTTGCCGCTGCGTTCGTTGAACCTGCTGGTGCCGAACTCGGCCGTGGCCGAAATCATCGGCTATTCGACGCCGCGGGCGCTGCCCGATAGCAGTGACTGGTTCCCGGGCGTCGTGCTCTGGCGCGGGGTCTATATCCCGGTGGTCGCGGTGGAGCAGATGTGCGACGTCGACGTCGCCCAGGTCGGCCCACGTGCGCGCATCGCGATTATTTACAACCCGGAAAAAGATCCCGAAGTACCTTACCTCGGCATCCACATGCAGGATATTCCGCGGGCCTACCTGGCCGAGGCCGAGACGATGGTCTCCGGCAGCGACGAGGATCTGAGTCCCTACCTGTTGTCTCGGGTCGACGACGAGCAACTCGCGCGCGTTATCCCCGATCTCGACCGCATCATCGCTGACCTCAAGCTCGAGTTCAGTCCGAAACGCATCGAAGAACTTACCCGATAAGCCGAATCGCGCATTGGCGTCAACGGCGTGATTTTCGGGTCATCCTGTGCCAGGAGCGTCCTTTTTTCCCCGAGCGGTCGCCGCCCGGTATCGAAACCATTGCAGTCGCCGGCAGAGGTGGAAGCTCGACTTTCCCTTACAGACGTTTTGGCAAATGATTGCGGATTTCCTCGATACCCTGGTTTACCAGGTCCTTGTTGACCTCACCGGCGAGCATGCCCGCGCACTGTTTGCTCAGACTGGAGCGCAATAAACCGAGAAATTTTGGCGATGCGACCAGGTAGATTCGGCGCAGGTCCCGGTTGCGGCGAAGCTTATCGATTTCGGCGCATAATTCATGCGCAAATGTTTTTGCCTGCTCTTTATGTGCCGACTTTTCATGTCCCATCGAATGTTTGCCATAACCCCCCGAATCTAGACCGCTTCCGCTTCCGTCGCTCACGAGATCCTGCTCTTTCAGGCGACTTTCGGGATGCTCGTATTCCTTGAACTCGGTTAACGGGTCACGCCCGGTCTCCGCCAGCAAGATGTTTGCCTTACCGCTATCTCCAACAACGACGCATATGGACACTGTCATACTCCATTAAAGGTTATCTATGATGCATGATACTACGGCGATAATATTTGTCTGCTGTCGGCCTGGGTCAATTTTTCGGTAGTAATTCGGTCGTAGCTGATCCAGACGAGAGTGGAATGCCGATACCCTGCCGGTGTACGCATGTAGCAGAACAACAGCCGGAGTTCAGCAGCATATGACGACGAGCAGGGAATTTTCTCCAACATGGATTTTCCCGGGTCAACGCGGGGCCAACACCGTTCCA
>JBFGQE010000020.1:0-19691 GCA_041564355.1 Gammaproteobacteria bacterium
GCGGTTGGCAGCGTCGAGACACGAAGGTCGAGCTTGCGTCCGAGCACCGTCGCGCGAATCCGGCCGTCCTGCGGCAGGCGTCGCTCGGCGATGTCGAGGTTCGACATGATCTTGATACGTGAGGTCAGCGCCGCCTGTACCGCGATCTCGGCGGTTTCGCGCTCGCGTATCTCGCCAACCATGACCACGTCCGGGTCCTGGCGCAGCACGTGCTTGAGCATTTTGGCGAAGGTCAGGCCGATGTTTTCGCGCACCGGGTTCTGGTTGACGATATCGAGCTGGTACTCGACCGGGTCCTCGATGGTGACGATGTTTTTCTCCAGGCTGTTGAGGTAATTGATCGCCGAGTACAGGCTCGTGGTCTTGCCGCTGCCGGTAGGCCCGGTGACGAGAATCAGGCCGTAGCTGCGATCGAGCAGGCGCTTGTAGGCCTCGACGTTGGCTTCCTGCATGCCCAGCTTTTCGATATCGAGAATCGACTGGTTTTTGTCGAGCACGCGCAACACGATCTTCTCGCCGTGCATGCCCGGCAGCGAGCTGAATCGCAGGTCCACCGAGCGCCCCTGGGTCATGACCTGGATGCGCCCGTCCTGCGGCATGCGCCGCTCGGCAATATCGAGATTAGCCATGACCTTGAGCCGCGACACCAGCGCCGGGTGCAGCTCGATGCGCGGCGTCATGACCTCGTAGAGCAGGCCGTCGATGCGAAACCGCACGCGGCACTTTTTCTGCGACGGTTCGATGTGGATGTCGCTGGCCTTGTCGTGCACCGCGCGCTGGATAATCGAGTTGACCATGTTGATCACCGGGCTGCCCGCGGCCATCTCGTCGATCCCGGTATAGTCGTCCGGCTGCTTCATGTCGACGTGCTCGAAATCGTCGTCCAGCTCCTCGATCATTTCGGCGCCGTAAAGGCTGTCGGAACCCGCGTCGCCGAGCGCCTTGACGATGTCGCTCTTGCGCATCAGCACCGGGCGAATTTTACAGTCCAGCCTCTCCTCGATCTCGCTGAAGCTCGCGATTGCCTGCGGGTCGGAGGTGGCCAGCGACAGTTCGCCGTGGACGAGGAACAGCCGTATAACCTTGAGCCGTTGCAGCATATCCAGGTCCAGCTGTTCGAGCACCGCCGCGTCGACGAGACCCTGGCGCATGACGATATACGGGATGCCCAGCTGTTCGCCGAGCGTGGTCAGCAGCACGTCTTCGCTGACCCAGCCCTTGCTGACGATGATCTGGCCGAGGCGTTTGCCGCTTTTTTTCTGCAGCGCAATCGCTTCCTCGACTTTATCCGGCGTAATCAGTCCCTTGCTGACCAGCAGGTCGCCCATGCGAATCGAGCCGGACGGCTTCGCCACAGGGGGCTCGACTTCAGGCTTGTCGATATTGAAACTGTTGACGATATCGATCACCTGGTCCAGCCCGGTAATGCGAAACACGTCCCGGATCAGCGGCTTGGCGTTGGTCACCTTCAGCCAGCCGCCCTGCTTGACCAGGTCCTGGCGCAGGTCGAACAGGGTCTCGAGGCCGGCGCTGTTGATCAACGCGACGCTGACCATGTCGACGATCAGCTGGAATTCCTGCTGCGCGGTGCATTCCTCTACCGCGACGCGTAGCGCGGCGAGCGCCTCCGTTTCGGTCAGGTTACCGCGCGGGAAAAGGTGGGTCATCGCGCCGACCCGGTTTTTGCTGATCGCCGCCGGCGTAAAGCCGTCTTCGATATTGACTGCGGTGGCGTCGGACATATTACTCAACCGGCATCGGTTTTGCCGCGGTCAGGCCGTCTTGGCCGAATCCGCGTATATCTCGCTGAACGGCATCGGCTTACCGATGCCGTAACCCTGGCCGTAATCGACCCCGATCTCGACCAGCTTTTGCCGGATCGCGTCGTTTTCGACAAATTCGGCGACGGTCTTGAGGTGCATCGCCTGGCCGACCTGGTTGATCGCGGAGACCATGCTCTCCGAAACCGGGTCTTCGATGATATCGCGCACGAACCCGCCGTCTATCTTGAGAAAATCGACCTTCAGGTTTTTCAGGTAGGCGAAGGAGCTCAGGCCGGTGCCGAAGTCGTCGAGTGAAAAATGGCAGCCCAGAGCGTGCAGCTTTTCGATGAACAAGCGCGCATCGTCCAGGTTGGCAATCGCGGCCGACTCGGTAATCTCGAAACAGATATCCACAGAGTCGAGCTTGTACTTTTCGAGCTTGTTTTCGATAAACGCGGCAAAACCGGTTGCGTCGTTCAACGACTGGCCCGACAGGTTGATCGACACCTCGCAGGCCTGGTTGAGGGCGTGCCTGATCTGGGAGAGCTCGCGGAAGGCGCGATCGATTACCCAGTAGTCGATGCTCGACATCAGGTAAAAGGTTTCCGCGGCGGGCAGGAAATGTCCGGGAGGAATCACGCTGCCGTCCTCGTCCCGCATGCGCACCAGGATTTCGTAATGCGGCACCTGGGTTTCCGTCTGCAGCGGCTGGATCAACTGCGCGTAGAGCACGAACTTGTCGTCGCGCAACGCGGACTGGATGCGCCCCACCCAGCGAATCTGTTCCTTGCGCTGCAGCAGGTCGGTGTCTTCGAGATCGAGCACGTGAATCGTGTTACGCCCGCGCTCCTTGCTAACGTTGCGCGCGGTTTCGGCGGCATTGAGCAGGCTAGCCACCGACTCGGCCTGCGCGGTCACCGGGGCAAGGCCGATACTGACGCTGACCTCGTGCGACTCGCCTTCCCAGGTCATGTCGAGGCTGGATACCGCGTGGGAGATCTTTTTCATCACGATTTTCGCGGTCGCGAGATCGCAGTTCTCCAGCAGCACGCCGAACTTGTCGCTGCCAATGCGCGCGACGACATCTCGCGCACGCACCATGCTGGCAAGCGTATGTCCAATTTTCTTGATCAACAGGTCGCCGGCATCGCGCCCGCTGATATCGTTGATGACGGCCATGCGGTCGATATCGATATTCGCAATGGCGTGCTGGGAATCCATTCCGCGCGTCTTTTTCAGCAGGTCTTTCAGAATCAGCTCGAAACTGTTGCTGTTTTCGAGTCCGGTCAGCGGATCGAAATGCGATTGCGCGATCTTGGACGCCTTTTTCGACATCACATCGAGCAGGTTGCGGTCGCTGTTGGAAAAATCCACGGCGAAGTTCTGGCTGGCAATTGCAAGCAACCCGATGACATTGCTCTCGGCATCGACGACCGGGCTGGTCACGTATTTGAACGGAAGCTCGGAAGCGACTCCCAGCTGCTTCGAATCGTCGATGTGATTGACCACCAGCGCGCTGCGCGCCTCCTGCAGCTTCGGGAATATCGTCTCGCGCAGGCAGGTAAACAGCTTCTCCGCCTGAAACACCGGGTTGTCATCGCGAAACTTGTGCATCGCGATATTCTTGCCGTCGACAAACAGGTAAATCACGTCGACGTTGAGAAAACGTGACGTGTTCATGACCAGCTGGCGCAGCAGTTCCCGGCCGTGGTAAATGTTCATTGCCTGGTCTTCGGCCTTGTAGATCAGGTTCAGTTCTTCGTAACGCCGGGTCAGCTCGTCGGCCATGTTGTTGAGCTCTTCTTCCTTGCTCGCCAGCTCGCGGCTCTGTTCGAACTCGGTGAGCAGAATCTCGCTCAGCAACTCGAAGCTCTCCTGCCCTGCGACCGGTTCGGCATTTTTCGGGAAGCACAAACATAGCAACAGGGTCGCTGTACCGTGGCGGTTTTTCAGCTTGATCAGTTCGACGAACCGGTCCGATTCCAGCTCGAGCATCTCGTTTTCGCTGTCGCCGTCATTTAATATCCGCAGCAGCGGCTCGATGCGATCCGCGTCCAGATTGCTGTTCGCGTCCTTCCACAGCGGCGACAGGCCGTGGTCGAATACGATCAGTCCCTGAAGTGACGGGAACAGGCCCTTCAGCAGCGCCGTGTAATTGGTGAAATGAACGTCGTTATCACTGGATTGCATCAAACTACTCTCTTGGTATTGCAATGACCGGCATAGTATTCGTCGAGCTTGACGATCAGGTCGCGAATACTGACCGGCTTTTCGAGAAACTTCAGGTTATCGATTTGGCGCGACCATTCACGGTGCTCGATCTCGGTGCGCGATGTCAGCACGAAAATCAGGAAATCGCGATCCGGCATGTACTCGTGTATCTTCAAGCACAGTTCTTCACCGGTCATCTGCGGCATCTGGATGTCGGTGATCAGCACGTTCGGCTGCTCGCGCTCGATACGCGTCCAGGCTTCCAGGCCGTTGGCGCAGGTCTCGACGTCGTAACCTTCCTTTTGCAGCGACATCTTGAGTATGCGCAAAACGTGTGGTTCATCGTCGACGAGCAATATATTTTTCATGATGCGGCATCCATAATCTGTGTCGAAACCTTTTCCAGGCGGATTCTGAACTCGCTGCCCTGGCCCAGCTCGCTGCTGAAGGTCAGGTCGCCGTGGTGCATTTGCACGATTTGCCGCGCCAGCGACAATCCCAGCCCATGCCCGGTCTGTTGTCTTATGTTGTCGTCCGTGGAGCGGAAAAACTTATTAAAAATCTGTTTTTTATCCTCGTCGGCGATGCCGTAGCCCTCGTCGCTGACGACGATTTCGATACTGTCGTCGTCTTCGCTGGCGCGCAGGCCGACCCGGCCCCCCGGCTTGTTGTACTTGATCGCGTTGGTCAGCAGGTTGTTGACCGCGATGCGAAACAGGTCCTTGTCGATATAAACCATGCTCATTTCGCGCGGAATATCGAGCTCGAACTCGAGGCCCTTGTCGGCGCGGCCGCGGCTCACGGTTTCGAAGGCGTCTTCGAGAAACTCGTGCATGCGCACGTGCTTGCGCTGAGCCACCACCCCGCCGAGCTCGTACTGGTTGATCGCGAGCAGGTTATTGATCAGCGTCGACAGGCGCTCGACCTCGTCGTGGATCACGTTGACCGCCTCGATGCGATACTCCTCGTCATCCGCACTCTCGGTCAGCAGCGACTCGCTGTACATCGACAGCACGTTGAGCGGCGTTTTCAGCTCGTGTGAAATATGCGATATGAATTCGTTCTGGCGCTGGCGCATCAGGTGCGACTCGGAAACGTCGCGAATCACCACCAGGCGGCCGAGAATGCGCGTTTCGTCGTTGGGAACGAACAGCGGGTAAACACTGAACTGCAGGGATTTCTCGCTGTGATCCTCCAGCCTGATCCGGACCGTATCCTGGTTCGCCTGCAGCGACGACTTGACATCGCCGAAGGTCAACAACGGTACGATCTTCGGGTCCCGGCACCACTCCTTGGGTTTCTTGCCGACGATCGATTCATGTTCGATGCCGAGCAGGCGTTCGATCTTGCTGTTGGCGTAGCTGACCTCGCCGGCCTCGTCGATCACCAGGATCGCGTCGGGGAAATTCTGCAGGATCGCGTCGATGCGGTTGTTCTTGTAGGTCAGCAACTTGCTCGACATCTGCAGATCCTGCTGCTCGCGATTCAGCGCCTCGATGCGCGTTTGCGTGGCATCGATGTAGTCACCGAACTTGTCCATGAATTCGGAAAGCGCCTGGTTGGGCTGCAATTCGACCGGGTTGACTCCGACCTGGTCGGCGAGATCGTCGAAGCGCTCGCTGATTTTTTTCAACGGCTTGATTTCCTGGCGCAACAGGAAGTAAAACAGCGGCACCAGCAGGAAAATCGGCAACAGCAGGGTGGCGAGGAACGGCATTTGCGCGTAATCGAGCCCCAGCCTCGGCTCGAAATACCCCAGCCGGACGAAACCTCGATGCCGGTCCGCGTCGAACACGGGAGCATGGGATTCGATGAATTGCCTGCCGGGCTGCGCCGCGTCTGCCGCCAGTGACCTCTGCCCGAGCCAGCTGGTCGGTTCGTCCGCAATCGCGGCAATCGGCACGATGACCCCGGGGCGCGTAACTTCGGCGACGAGCTGGCCATCCAGGTCGACCACGGCGCCGTAGGCGAAATCCGGATTGCTCTGGCCGTGCTTGATCAGGTCGAGCATGCCCTTGCGGCCCCTTCCGGGAACCAGCTCCTGCCACGACATGCCGCCGAGCAGGCGCACCAGGTCGAGGCCCTGCGACCGCGCCAGGTTTTCGCGGACGCTACGCTGGTAATCGAACAGCAGGTAGGTCGTCGCGACCATAACCAGCAAGGTGGCGAGGATCAGAATCAGGCCGAAACGTTGGTTTGTCCGCATATAAATCTCGACTTATTTATCGTAGAGCGCTTTCGCTAGCGCGCGCCTCCCGGGAGAGCCGCATTCCGTCGAACGCAGCCCCGTGACCTGTTATCGGTCGTAAACGGGATAAGTTGAGGGTTTATTTGGAATTAAAGTGATATCGCGAAACAGCGATCGAGGCCGTTATTCCGGCAATGGCCCGCGCATTGGTTCGCCAAAGCTGGCGCGCGGGCGCCTAAACGGAGTGCGCGGCCGCGCACATGTTTTTCAGCTTGGCCATCGCCAATTCTCGTCCGAGCAGGCCGAGACCGCAGTCGGGCGCGGCGATCAGGCGTTCCGCATCGATATGTGCCAGCGCCTGCTGCAGGCGTTCACGGATCGATTCGACCGGCTCGATCTCGCTCTTCGCGATCGCGATCACGCCGAAGATCACCTTTGTCGTCGGCAGGTGTTCGAGCAGCGACAGGTCGTTGTGCCGGTGCGCATCTTCGAACGAGACCGCATCGATGCAGGATTGCTCGATCGCGTCGGCGATTTGCAAATACGAATTCGGATCGGCCTTCGGGTAATCGTCGCGATCGAGCTTGTCCGGGTAGCCGCAGCACATGTGCACGGTGCGCTGCACGCGGTCCGGGCAGCCGTGGAACGCGCGCTCGAGGTTGTCGAAACCGTAATCCAGCGCCGCCTGCGGCTTGCGCGCGAATAGCGGTTCGTCGATCTGGATATGCACGCAGCCGGCCTCGGCCAGGGCCAGGACCTCGACGTTCAGCGCCTCGGCGATATCCCGCCCGAGCCTCGCCGGGTCGTGATAAAAGGCATCGTGATTGGTGTCGGAAATCGTCATCGGGCCCGGCATCGTAATCTTGACCGCGCGCTCGCAGTTCGCCTGCGCGCGCTGCCAGTCCGCAACGAGGAACGGCTTGCGTACCGACACCGGGCCATTGATCGTCGGCAGCGCCGCCTCGTAGGTGCCGCCGCGGACCTCCTTGCGCGTCAGCTGATGGAAATCGAAACCGTTCAGGTGGCGGCAGTGGTAATGGATGTAGTTCTCGCGCGAAATCTCGCCGTCGGTCGGGATGTCGACGCCGCAGTCGATCTGGTCCTGGATCGCCTGCGCGACACCGCGCGCGATGATCTCGGGCGCATCCGGGCCGAGATCGGCCATCGCTTTTTCCCACAGCGCGGTCGGGTCGGCCGTGTCCGGGCCATCGGGATGATTGAACCAGTCGGGTAACTTGACGAAATCGGGCTTCGGATAAGCGCCGATACAGGTGGTTTGAATCGCCATGCATGCTCCTGACCTCGACGGGCCTGGTTGATGTTACCGGGATCGCGGGATGTCCGAATATACTACCGCACCGCGAAACGATTGCAAAAACGGCCGGCTTCGATCGCCGATAACGCCTAAACCTGTATATCTCGCAAGACTTTACGCATTTCACGCCGGGTCTTTTTGGAGTAGAGTAGGCACCGATCGGCCGCGAACGCGTCGCCTCAGGCGGCGAATCCGGGGCCGACCAGCAAATCAAAAAAAACAGGGCGCGGGAAAATCCGTGCGTAAAACTCCGAGGAGATTTGACATGCTTAAACCTAGTATCATGCGACACCTACTGTTCACCGCGGCGCTCGCGCTGGCCGTGATAATGCCCGGCCATTCGGCGCTGGCGGCTACCCAGCTCACCGTTTACACCGCGGTCGAGGCCGAAGACCTCGCGCGCTACGCGGAAACCTTCAACCAGGACCACCCCGACATCGAGATCAAGTGGGTGCGCGATTCGACCGGCATCGTCACCGCCAAGCTGCTGGCCGAGAAAAACAACCCGCAGGCAGACGTCATCTGGGGGCTTGCCGCGACCTCGCTGCTGCTCCTGAAAAGCGAGGGCATGCTCGAACCCTACAAACCGAAGGGTGTGGAAAAACTCGACAGGAAGTTCGTCGACAAGGGCGCGGTACCGACCTGGGTCGGCATGGACGCCTGGGTCGCCTCGGTTTGTTACAACACGGTCGAGGCCGCCAAGTATAACCTCGAACCGCCCAAGACCTGGCGCGATCTGCTCAAGCCGATGTACCGGGGCCACCTGATAATGCCGAATCCGAACTCTTCCGGCACCGGCTTCCTCGATGTTTCCAGCTGGTTGCAGATGTTCGGCAAGAAACAGGGTGGCTGGGATTTCATGGACCGGCTGCACAAAAACATCGCGCGCTATACCCATTCCGGCTCGAAGCCCTGCAAGCTTGCCGCCGCGGGTGAAATCCCGATTGGCATTTCGTTCGCGTTCCGCGGCGCCAAGTCCAAGGCCCAGGGTGCGCCGATCGAAATCATCGTGCCCGAGGAAGGCGTGGGCTGGGACATGGAAGCCACCGCGATCGTCGCCGGGACATCCAAGCTGGACGCGGCGAAAACGCTGGTCGACTGGTCGATCACGCGCAAGGCCATGGAAATGTACAACACCGGTTACGCGGTGGTCGCGATGCCTGGCGTCGCCAAACCGGTCGAGCATTTCCCGGACAACCTGCTGGAAAAAATGATCAACAACGATTTCGAGTGGGCGGCCAACAATCGCAAGGCCATTCTGGCCGAATGGTTACGCCGCTACGACTCCAAGTCCGAAGCCAAGTAACCGCTGTTTGCTGCTAAAATACGACCCGGCCCCGCGGGGCCGGGTCGTCGTTCGGCGGACGCTAACCGCCGTAACGTTTTAGCGGATAATGTTTGACCATGACAGCACCAACCCCGGCCGGTAACAGCCCGGCACCGGTCTACCTGAGGATAGACCGCCTGACCAAGAAGTTCGGTAACTTTACCGCGCTGGACGACGTGTCGCTCGAGGTTTACGAAGGCGAGTTCATCTGTTTCCTCGGACCCTCCGGCTGCGGCAAGACCACGTTTCTGCGAGCGATCGCCGGCCTCGACATACAGACATCGGGGCAGGTGTTCCAGGATGGCGTCGATATTTCCGCGTTGCCTCCCGCGGAGCGCGATTTTGGAATCGTGTTCCAGTCTTACGCATTGTTTCCAAACCTGACCTCGTGGAAGAACGTCGCCTTCGGGCTCGAGAATCAGAAACTCGACAAGGCCGCGATTAATGCCCGCGTGTCCGAGCTGCTGGAACTGGTCGGCCTGCCCGAACAGGGCAACAAGTATCCCGCGCAATTATCCGGCGGACAGCAGCAACGCATCGCGCTGGCGCGCGCGTTGGCAACTTCGCCGGGGCTGTTGCTGCTCGACGAACCGCTGTCGGCGCTCGACGCCAAAGTGCGCGGCCATTTGCGTCACGAAATGAAACTGCTGCAACGGCGGCTGGGCGTAACCACGGTAATGGTCACGCACGACCAGGAAGAAGCACTGACGATGGCCGACCGCATCGTCGTCATGAACCAGGGCGTGATCGAACAGGTCGGCACGCCGACCGAGATCTACCGCGAGCCCGATACGCTGTTCGTCGCCGACTTCATCGGCGCGATGAACCAGGTCGACGCCCGCGTCGACGGCGAGCGAATCCAGATCGGCAGGTTAAGCTTCGTTCCTCGTGAGCACGGGCTCGCCGATGGCGCGCCCGTGGTTGCCGCGATTCGACCCGAAGATATCGTACCACGCGGCGCCGAGGGCGAAACCGAGGAAGATGGTAACGGTGAAAACCGAATCAAGGTCGAAGTCGAGGATATGGAGTTTCTTGGCTCCTTCTGGCGCGTGGCCCTGCACAACGATGCGCTCGGCGATGCGCGCCTGCTGGCGGACATGTCGATCAACGCGGTGCGCCATATGCATGTCGAAAGCGGTGCGACGCTCGAGGTCGAACTGCCTGCCGACCGACTCTGGGTGTTTCCTGCCGTTCCGGGACGATGAATACCGACGCCGCAGCAATGGTCGACTCTTCACCGGCGCCGAGGATACAGGCGAAGACGAGCAAGGACGATCGCATCATGCTCGGCTTCATCCTCGTGATCTGCCTGTACCTGCTGATCACGCTCGCGTTCCCGCTTTACGCGATGCTATCGAAGTCGTTCTCGACCTTCGCCTTCGACCTGGCCAATTTCGAGTTCCAGGTGAATACCGGCGAAGGCTGGAGCGAACCGGTAACCGCGGCGGAGTTGAACGCGAAGCTGAACAAGTTCGGCCCCGCCGACCTCGCTACCAGCTCCGACGGCCGCCTCGGGGTGGTCGACCTGTTCCCCGATTTCAGTTTCCGCAGCCCGACGCTGTACCGCATCCGGCAAATCAACCCGGACAGCTCGTTCCTCTTCGGCAGCGAGCGCATCGCCGATACCGACTGGCACGAATACTCGTCCAACGACTTCCGCCGGATCGTTTTGCGCCCGGTTGCGTCGATCGGGCTGGAAAACTACCGCACTTACTTTTCCACGCCGTCGCTGTTTCGCTCGATCGAAAACTCGCTGTGGATAGCCACCCTCAGCACCATCATCACGGTCAGCCTCGCCTTCGGTTTCGCCTACGCGCTGAATCGCAGCACGATGCGTTTCAAGGGACTGTTCAAGCTGATCGCGATGATCCCGATTCTGGTGCCGTCGCTGCTGCCCGGCATCGCGCTGGTCTACCTGTTCGGCAACCAGGGCATGATCAAGGGGCTATTGCTCGGCGAGTCGATATACGGGCCGATCGGCATCGTGCTCGGATCGGTATTTTTCACCTTTCCGCACGCGCTGATCATCATCGCCACCGCGCTCGCGATTTCCGACGCGCGCCTCTACGAGGCCGCGATTGCGCTGCGCGCGAGCCGCTGGAAAACCTTCTGGACGGTGACCCTGCCCGGCGCGCGTTACGGCCTGATCTCGGCCGCCTTCGTCGTGTTCAACCTCGTGATTACCGACTTCGGCCTGCCCAAGGTCATCGGCGGCGGCTACAACATGCTCGCGGTCGATATCTACAAGCAGGTCATCGGCCAGCAGAATTTCGAGATGGGCGCGGTGGTTTCGGTGGTGCTGCTGATACCGGCGCTGCTCGCGTTCACCATCGACCGTATCGTGCAAAAGAAACAGGTGGCGCAACTGTCGGCGCGCTCGGTGCCCTACGAACCGAAACCGCACCGGCAATTCGACTGGATTTGCCTGGTTTACTGCTCGCTGGTCGCGGTTTTCATCATCGGTCTGATCGCTGTTTGCCAGTATGCCGCGCTGATCAAGTTCTGGCCTTATGACCTCTCCTTTAGCCTCGCTAACTACAATTTCGAGGTCATGGACGGTGGCGGCTGGGATTCTTATTTCAATTCGATCCAGCTGGCCGTCTACACCGCAATTGCAGGCACCCTGGTCGTGTTCGTCGGCGCCTACATGGTCGAAAAGATCAACGGATTCGGACTCACACGCTCGGGCTTCCAGTTCCTCGCAATGATGCCGATGGCGATTCCGGGCATGGTACTCGGGCTGGCCTATATCTTCTTCTTCAACGACCCGGCCAACCCGCTGAATACGATTTACGGCACCATGGGTATTCTGGTGATCTGCACCGTGACGCATTTCTATACCGTGTCACACTTGACCGCGGTCACCGCGCTGAAACAGATGGACCGGGAATTCGAGGCGGTCGCGGCTTCGCTTAAGCAACCCTTTTACCGGGTGTTCTCGAGGGTCACGGTGCCGGTCTGCCTGCCGTCGATTCTCGATATCTCGATCTACCTGTTCGTCAACGCGATGACGACCGTGTCCGCGGTGATTTTCCTGTATTCCCCGGACACGACGCTGGCCTCGGTCGCGGTATTGAACATGGACGACGCCGGCGACATCGCGCCGGCCGCGGCCATGGGCATGATGATTTTTTACACCAACGTCGGCGCGCGCCTGATCCACTCTTTCATCACGCGCAAGGTGGTGCGCAGGACCCAGGCCTGGCGTAGCCTGGTTTAACCGCGCATTCTCTCCGCTTTCGGATCGTACATCGCAACGAGGCTCGCCTTCGCCGCGACGTGGTCGCCGGCGACGTCGATTGCGATCTGGCCGGCGTCGAGCCAGTCCTGCGTGATTTCTTCGTCGACCTCGACGTAACCGAGCCCGACCGCGCCGCCGAGCGTGTGGCCGTAGTCGCCGGAAGTCAGGTGGCCGACGATCTGGCCGTCGCGCAGGATCGGCTCGTGGTGGTACAGCGTCGCGTCGGGGTCCTGCAGCAGGAACTGGACCAGGCGCTTTTGCATGAAACCGCGCGATTCCTTTTGCGCGAGGATCGCGTCGCGACCGATGAACGGAATGGCCTTGTCGAAGTGGCAGACAAAGCCCATGCCGCACTCCAGCGGCGTGTCGTGGTCGGCCACATCGTGGCCGTAATGAACGAACTTCTTTTCCAGCCGGCACGAGTTCAGCGCGTGCATGCCGGCCAGGGTCAGGCCGTGGCCTTGCCCTTTCTCCCACAGGGTGTCGAATGCGTGACGCGCCTGGTCGACCGGCACGTATAGCTCCCAGCCGAGCTCGCCGACGTAGGACACGCGCCCGGCAAAGGCGCGGGCCATGCCGAGTTCGACGGGCTGAAAGTCGCCGAACGGAAAGTTCTCCGTGGTGAAGTCGTGATCGATCGCATCGCCGAGCAACGCGCGGCTGTCGGGGCCCATCACGCCGAGCATCGCCCAGGCGTTGGTGATATCGCTGACGCTGCAAAACTCGTCGTCGCCGATGTGCGATTTGAGCCAGTGCAGGTCCTTGACGGTTTGCGCCGCGCCGCTGATCACCCAGAACTCGTTTTCGGCGATGCGGGTCACGGTCAGGTCGGCCTCGATGCCGCCGCGCTGGTTGAGCCAGTGGGTGTAGACCATGCGCCCCGGCGCGACGTCGACGTTGGCGCAGGAAACGCGTTGCAATACGCTGACCGCGTCGCGTCCCTGCACCAGGTACTTGGAAAAGCTGCTCTGGTCGAACAGCACGACTTTCTCGCGCGCGGCGCGATGCTCGGCGGCGCTGTACTCGAACCAGTTCTGCTTGCCGAAGCGGTATTCGTACTCCGGGGCCACCCCGTCGGGCGCGAACCAGTTCGGCCGCTCCCAGCCGGCGACCTCGCCGAAGCAGGCGTTGTGCTGCTGCAGCCGCTCGTGCAGCGGCGAATGGCGCAGGTCGCGCGCGGTGCGCATCTGCTTGTACGGGTAATGGTTCTCGTAGAGCAGGCCGAGGGTTTCGCTGACGCGGCTTTCGATGTAGCGCTGCGTCGACTGGAACGGGAACATGCGACGAATGTCGTTGCCCCATAAATCCATCGGCGCATGGCCCTTGTCCATCCAGTCGGCGAGCGCGCGGCCGAGCCCGCCCGAGGTCTGGATGCCGACCGAGTTCAGGCCGCAGGCGACGTAGAAATTTTTCAGCTCGGGCGCTTCGCCGACGTGGAACTGGTCGTCCGGGGTAAAAGATTCGGGGCCGCAGAAAAAGCTGCGCCAGCCGCAATCGGCGAGCATCGGCACGCGCTCCATCGCGTGCTCCAGAACCGGCATGAACTGTTCGTCGAGGTGGCCTTCGAGTTCCTCGAAGGCGAAGTCGAGGGGGATGCCGTTTTGCCCCCAGGGCACCGCGTTCGGCTCGAATGCGCCGACCAGCAGGCTGCCCGCATCCTCGCGGTAGTACGCGCAGCGGTCGTGATCGCGCAGCACCGGCAGGTCGGACGGCAACCCGTCGAGCTTTTCCGTATGCGCGTAGTAGTGCTCGCAGGCGTGCAGCGGTACGTTAACGCCCGCCATGCGCCCGACCTCGCGGCCCCACAGGCCGGCGCAATTGACCACGAAATCGGCCTGGATTTCGCCCTGCTCGGTGACCACGCCGGTCACGCGGCCGTTGTTCTGCGTAATGCCGGTCACGCGCACGCCTTCGAGGCACAACGCGCCGCGCCCGCGCGCGCCCTTGACGAAACCCTGGGTCACGTCGACCGGGCTCGCGGTACCGTCCTGCGCGACCCAGCTCGCGCCGAGCAGGTCGTCGGTCTTGACCAGCGGATAGATATCCTTGACCTCCTGCGGGGTGATGATGTCGACCCGGGTGACACCGAACGCGTTGTTCATCGCGGCGACGCGCTTGAGTTCCTCGAAGCGCGCCTCGCTGTGCGCGATGGACAGCGAACCGACCTGCTTGAAGCCGGTCGACTGGCCGGTCTCGGCCTCGAGCTCGGACAGTACCGCCATCGAGTATTCGCACAGGCGCGCCTGGGATTCGTTGGCGCGCATCGTGCCGATCAGCCCGGCCGCGTGCCAGGTCGTGCCGCAGCTGAACTGGTTTCGCTCGAGCAGCACGACGTCGCTCCAGCCGAGCTTGGCCAGGTGGTAAGCCACGCTGGAGCCGATAACGCCGCCACCGATGATAACCGCGCTGGCGCGTTCGGGAATTTGCACGGGCATGGAGCCTACCTCTTGTTTATGTTCTCGTCGGACGCGTTATTCTGCATTAACTGAATTGCCCTTCGCAATCGGAAATGCAGCAAACCGGCTGCACCGCAGCGCAATCGCGCAGTCTTGCCGAGGTTGCTGCGATCCCGTGCGTCTGACGCTGACGGGGTTGTCGCGTCAGCTCGCGATGCGTTCGATGCCGAAACGTTCGAGCAGGCTCGCGACCGCCGCCAACGCACCCACGATCTGTTCGCCATCGAGCCGGCCGATACAGCCCATGCGAAAGCTGTCGGCGACGGTTAATTTACCCGGGTATATGACATATCCCTGAAGTTTCAGCCCGTCATAAAACGCCTCGAAATCGAACTCGGGGTTAGTCGGCATGTGGAAGGTGATGATGATCGGTGCCTGCAGCTCGTCCGGCAGCAGGGTTTTGAAGCCCATCTCGCGCATGCCGTTTACCAGCAGGTCGCAATTGGCGCGGTAGCGTCCGCCGCGGCCGGCGACGCCGCCCTCTTCCTCGTACTCGTTCAGCGCCTGGTCGAACGCGAGCAACACGTGGGTCGGCGGCGTGAAACGCCACTGCCGGTTTTTCTGCATCGCGCGCCACTGGTCGTAAAGATCGAGCACCAACGAGGGCGAGTTGCCCTCGGTCATCGCGAGCGCGGCCTCGCGGGCGACGCAAAAACCCATCCCGGGCGCACCTTCCAGGCACTTGTTGCTCGACGCGACCACCGCGTCGAACTCGACCTCGTCGGCATCGAGCGGCAGCGCGCCGAACGCGCTCATCGAGTCGATCAACAGCTTGCGCCGATGGCGCGCAACGATCTGCGAGACTTCTTTAACCGGGTTCAGTATCCCCGACGTGGTTTCGCAGTGCACGACCGCGACGTGAGTAATGTCGGCATCCGCATCGAGCATGGCGTCGAGCGCGGCGGTGTCGACCGGCACGTCTTCCGGGGTTTCGTGCACGACGTAATCGCGACGGTAGTAATCGCAAATCCTGGCGATGCGCTGGCCGTAGGCGCCGTTGATCAGGATCAGCAATTTGCCGTCGGCGGGCACGAAGTTGCCGATCATCGCCTCGACGACGAAGGTGCCGCTGCCCTGTAGCGGCACGCAGACGTGGGTCCCACCGCCGTTGACGATATCGACCAGGCGCTTGAGGATGTTCGCGTTGAGCTCGATGAAAGTCGCGTCGCGCGAGCCGTAATCGTGCAGCATCGCCTGCTTCACGCTAAGCGACGTGGTCAGCGGCCCGGGGGTCAGCAGGTAAGGGTCACCGCTCGGTGAAGCGGCCGGTTTCTGGTTTTCGATGGTCATGTGCATGCCCTTGTGGCGGTTGGTTTGATTTGCCATTTATACCGTCGATAAATACTATCTATCAAATCGATATAACGAATGCTTCAAATAGACTGTGCCAATATCACACGCCCACTTGCGCTCTTTTCACGCGGTCGCGCTGCACGGCAGCTTCACCCGCGCGTCGGAAATGCTGAATATCACGCAGCCGACGCTTTCCGGGCAGGTCAAGGAACTCGAGGAACGCTACGGCACCAAGCTGTTCGTGCGCCACGGGCGCCGCATCGAGCTGACCGACATCGGTAAATCCGCGTTCAGCATTACCCGCCTGATCTTTCGCCACGAGGAAGAGGTCGAGCAACTGCTGCAGTCGGCGCGCGCGTTGACCTCGGGCCAGCTGCGCGTCGGCGCCGATTCGCCGTATATCGCAACGCCGTTGCTGGCACAATTCCAGCGCCTTTATCCCGGTATCCAGATCTCGATCCAGTACGGCAACTCGCAGCAACTGATGTCGTGGGTCCAGGCGCGCCGATGCGACGTCGCGTTTCTGCCGAATATTCCCGGGGACGACAAGTTGCTCTACGCGATTCCGCTCGCGCCGGACCGGCTGGTCGTGTTCGTCAGCCGCGACCACGCCTGGGCGGAAAAGCGCTCGGTCACGATCGAGGAACTGGTCACGCAGCGCATCGTGCTGCGCGAAAAGGGATCGCGCACGCGCTCGATCTTCGAGGACGCGGTGGCACAGGCCGGCCACGCGCTGCATGACGTGATGGAAATCAGCGGCCGCGAAGGCGTGCGCGAGGCGGTCGCGGCCGGCTTCGGCATCGGCATCGTCGCCGAAAACGAGCTGCTCGCCGATTCGCGCCTGCGCGCGCTGCCGGTCAGCAATGCCGAGCTGGTCCACGCCGAGTACGTCGTCTGCCTGCAGGAGATGCGCAGCCTGCGCGTGACCGAGGCCTTTCTCGAAATGGTCGCCGCGAGCCGCAAGGACGGCGCCTGAGGTCGCGCGAGGGGAAAGCGTGAAGCATAGGCAAGATCGATAGATAACATATGTAATATCGATTTAACCTGATAAACCGAACCGGTATCATGGCGGCCCCGATAGCCCGAAACTGGACTGCAAATGACTTCAGCAAAACCCGTGATCAGCGTCAACGGCCGCGACTACAACTGGCCCGACAAGCCCTGCGTCGTGGTCTGCATCGACGGCTCGGAGCCCGATTATATCGAGCAGGCGATCGCGGCCGGGATGATGCCGTGGATGGCGAAGATCGTCGCCGAGCGGGGCAGCGACCTGCGCGCGCATTGCGTCGTGCCGAGCTTTACCAACCCGAACAATATCTCGATCGTGACCGGCGTGCCGCCGGTGGTGCACGGCATTTGCGGTAATTTTTATTACGACAAGGCCAACGACCGCGAGGTCATGATGAACGAACCCGAGCTATTGCGCACGCCGACGATCTTCAAGGCCTTCCAGGACGCCGGCGCCAGGATCGCGATCGTCACCGCGAAGGACAAGCTGCGCCGACTGCTCGGTAACGAACTCAGCTTCGGCAAGGACGGTGCGATCTGCTTTTCGTCGGAGAAATCCGACCAGGTCACGTTCGCGGAAAACGGTATCGACAACGTGCTCGAGCTGGTCGGCATGGAGGTTCCGTCGGTGTACAGCGCCGAGCTGTCCGAGTTCATCTTCGCCGCCGGCGTCAAGCTGATGGAGAGCGTGCGTCCCGACCTGATGTACCTGTCGACCACCGATTACATCCAGCACAAGTTCGCTCCAGGCAGCGACGGCGCGAATTCGTTTTACGCGATGATGGATCGCTACTGGGCGCGACTCGACGAGCTAGGTGCGGTGCTCGCGCTAACCGCGGATCACGGCATGAACGCGAAACACGATGACGCGGGCGAGCCGAATATCATATACCTGCAGGACGAGATGGATCGCCTGCTCGGCGAAGGCAGCGCACGCGTCATCCTGCCGATCACCGACCCCTATGTCGTGCACCACGGCGCGCTCGGTTCTTACGCGACCGTTTACCTGCCCGACGACGCCGATGTCGACGGCCTGGTCAAACAGCTATCCGAGATCGACGGCATCGACGCGGTTTATCCCAACGCGGCGGGCTGCGAACGCTTCGACCTCGCGCCGGATCGCATGGGCGACCTGATCCTGGTCTCGGGCAAGCACGTCGTCATCGGCACCACCGCCGCACGCCATGACCTGTCCGGGCTGGACGTGCCGCTGCGCTCGCACGGCGGCGTCACCGAGCAGGTCGTGCCGCTGATCGTCAGTCGCCCGGTCGGCGGGCTCGACCCGGCACAACAGTTGCACAACTACGACGCTTTCGACGTGGCGCTGAACCACGCGCGAGATTAAATACAGAAGCCTTACGGAAACCGATCATGACTGTCAGACACGAAAAAATGCGTATCGCCGGCCAATTGGTCGACGGCGACTGCGGCAAGCTCGAAGTTTTTAATCCTTATAACGGCGAGGTGGTCGGCACCGTGCCGCGCGCGAGCCGCGAGCAGGTCGCGGGCGCCTTCGAGGTCGCCGCGGCATACAAACCGAAACTGACGCGCTACGAGCGCCAGCAAATCCTGACCCGCATCGCCGAAATCATTATTTCGCGCAAAGAAGAGCTCTCCGACCTGATCACCGCCGAGTGCGGGCTCAGCAAGAAGGATTCGCTCTACGAGTGCGGACGCGCCTTCGACGTCTACCACCTCGCCGGGCAACTCGTGATCAACGACGACAGCGAGGTTTTTTCCTGCGACCTGACGCCGCACGGCAAACAACGCAAGATTTTTACCCAGCGCGAGCCGCTGCTCGGCGTGATTTCGGCGATTACGCCGTTCAACCACCCGCTGAACATGATTTCGCACAAGATCGCGCCGGCGATCGCGACCAATAACCGCCTCGTCGGCAAGCCCACCGAGCAGACGCCGCTGACCGCGCTGGTGCTCGCCGACATCTGCTACGAAGCCGGACTGCCGCCCGAGATGCTGTCGATCGTAACCGGCCTGCCCGAGGACATGGGTGACGAGATGCTGATCAACCAGCATATCGACCTGATCTCGTTTACCGGCAGCGTGCCGGTGGGCAAGTACATCGCCGAAACCGCGGGTTATCGCCGCACCGTGCTCGAGCTCGGCGGTAACTCGGAGCTGATCGTGATGGACGACGCCGACCTCGACAAGGCCGCCGAACTCGCGGTCGCCGGCGGCACCAAGAACTCGGGGCAGCGCTGCACCGCGGTCAAGCGCGTGCTCGCGATCGATTCGATCGGCGACGAGTTCGCCGCGCTGGTCGCGGAAAAGGCGGCAAAGCTCAAGTACGGCGACCCGATGGATCCGGATACCGACGTCGGCACGGTGATCAACGAGGACGCCGCGATCCTGTTCCAGAATCGCGTCAACGACGCGATCGAGAAGGGTGCGAAGCTGCTCTACGGCAACGATCGCCAGGGCGCGGTCTACTCGCCGACCGTGCTCGACCACGTCCCGTTCGATTGCGAACTGGTCCGGGAGGAAACCTTCGGTACGCCGATCCCGATCATTCGCGTACGCGACATCGAGCATGCGATCGAGGTCGCCAATTCGACCGCGTTCGGCCTGTCCGCCGGGGTTTGCACGAACCGCATGGACGACATTATCCGCTTCATCAACGAGCTCGAGACCGGCACGGTCAACATCTGGGAAGTGCCCGGTTACCGCATCGAGATGTCGCCCTTCGGCGGGATCAAGGATTCGGGGCTCGGCTACAAGGAAGGCGTGATCGAGGCGATGAAGTCCTACACCAACGTGAAGACGTTCTCGCTGCCCTGGTAGGCTAAGACTGCGGTCGCATGGGAGGACCAGGCCAGAATATTTAGGGGACAGTATACCTAATTCGCCGGCGGCGAATTAGGTATACTGTCC
>JBFGQE010000021.1:0-19583 GCA_041564355.1 Gammaproteobacteria bacterium
GCGGCCGCGAGGTAAATTGGCAACCAGGTGCGGTTGAAGTCGAGCAATGTCCCGTCCTTGTCGAACAGGACGCCGGCGTATCTCATGCTTGCGCCTCCAGCTTGCGCAGGCAGCTGTAGAGGCCGTCGAGATCGCTGTAGGCGCCCTGCAAATGGCGCGTGCCGGCCGCGGAATAGGGCGTTCGCGCGTGCAGGATGCGGGTATTGTCGAACAGAATCAGTTCGCCCGGCTCGAGTCTGAAACGAATCTGTAAATCCTCGCGTTCGAGAATTTCCGCGAAATGTCGATACGCCGGGTAGTACAGGCGCAGGATCTGCGGCGGCAATAGCAGCGTATCGATCGAGCGATTATTGAATCGCAGCCTGATCACCTCGTCCAGGTCGTTGACCTCGATCATCGGTCCCCGGGCGCGCAGGTCGGTATCGGTGTCTTCGAAGCGAAAACTGATCCAGTGCTGGCTGAGCAGAGCAAAATGCTCGGGATCCTCCTCGCGCAGCTTTTGTGCCGCCATGAAACCATCCTGCAGGATGCTCTCGCCGCCCTCGGCCGAGGATTCGAGGCAGTGCAATAATTGCACGCCGGGAACCGGGTCGCGATACGGGTTATCGAGATGGCATCCGAGGCCGAGGTTGGTGTAGGCCAGGTTGTTAGGATCGACGCGTGTGCGCACGTCGAACAGCTTTCCGTAATTGGTTTCGCGCAGGTAACCGAATTGCTCGATCACGCGTAGCACCTGCCCTTCCTCGCAGGGTACCGAGTCGATGACGACGAAACCGTAATCGCGCACCGCCTGCAGGGCGGCCCGTTTACGTGCCGGGCGGCCCTCGAAGTCGGGCCAGGCAACCCGCGGAATCTGTTGCGCGAAAGAGTCACCGGACCAGAGTATCTTGCCGGCCGCGCTGCGATCGTCCGTCGGCCGGTTGAGGCAGTAGCAATTCGAGTAAAGCCAGTCGAGATCGAATTCGGAGCGATGCCCATCGGGCGAGAAATCGATCACCAGACGCGAGGTTTCGAGCTCGACGCGATCGATAGCGATTTCCTCGGGCAAATCGGTGAGACTGACCAGGCGCTGGCCATTGTCCGGGTTGCGGCTGGCCGGCATCTGGCAGTGGTCGCGCAACCAGGTAGCCTGCAGGATGCTTTCGCTCGCGTCTTCCCAGGTAATCGCCAGTTCGTCCCGATCGAAGGAGAATGTCCTGATACGAGACATGTCAGGTTTCGAGCAACGCCTCGAGTCGTTTGCGATAGGCCGTAACCGATTCGATCGTCAGTCCCTCGACCTTGCCGTCATCGTCGTAGAGCCGCAGGCGGATCGCATCGCGATGATGGGGATTGGACTCGAAATCTTCGATCTCGTCCCGGCTCATCGGCCCGCCCTGCACCGCGAGCGAGTTGACCGACGCGTCGGACAGCTGTGCGAAATAATTTTCATCGGTGGCGCAGAGATAACGCTTGGCAGCGACATGCAGGCGAATCGGCTCGGTGATCGCGGGCGGAAAGTATGGCTCGAGAAAACGCGCGCCGACTATCTCGTGCAGGTTATCGACGCCATTCTCCAGCGCCTCGATCGGATGCTCGCCGACAAAGTGCCCGATGTCGTGCAACAACGCGGCGATGACGAGTTCGTCGCTGGCGCCATCGGCTGCCGCGCAGGCGGCGCTCTGTTCCATGTGCTGGGCCATCGTAACCGGCTCGCCCATGTATTCGTTCGCCCCGCGTCGGGCGAACAGGTCGAAGATAAACTCGATAAAGCGGTCGGGATCCGCTTCGCTTGTCGTCATCGGGTTCCCCGCGGTCAGCCTGAGCGGGAGATTTTGAAGCAGAACGGCAATCGAGTAAATCGGTTTTCGTCGCGAGCAGGTTTGCTAGTGCTTCGCGCTTTGCCTGTTTATACTGGCGTGTCTGGTATTTCCCGAGCGGTCGAGTAATGGAACAAAAACGGGTTCAAGAAAAAATAAAGTTCGACGGCTCCCAGGATGTTATCCAGGTATTGCGCACGGCGCAGCAGCACCAGGTTCAACTGAATGTACTGGCCGACCAGAAAGCCAATATCAACATCGGCTTCACCCTGTTTTTCATTACCCTGACCCAGTCTCAACTGAGCCTGGGCGCGGACGAGGCCGGCCTTGTCCGCATCGGCTTCATCGTCCTGATATTGTCGATTGCGACTTCGCTGTTACTGGCGATCTTCGTCGTCTTGCCGCGCACCGGCAAGACGCGTATCCGCAGCGCCGACCAGTTGACCAACCCGTTTTACTTCGGCATGTTTTCCCAGCTCAGCCAGCAGGACTACGCCGATTTTCTCGCTGACGAGCTGGACGACAATCGCCGCGCGCGTGAAATGATTGCCATCGATATTTACCAGATCGGCCTGGTGTTGCGGCGCAAGTACCGGCTGCTGCGATGGAGTTATGGATTTCTCGGCCTGAGCGCGATTATTGCGGTCACCCTGTATTGTTACAAGATCCTGATTGCCTAGACGCCAGGCGGGCATCACGCCGAGAGCAGGCGCCGGCGTTGGCGCAGGTGATGCAAAAACACGGCGCAGGCGATCGCCATCGCGATATGCTTCAGGCTATGTCCGCTGAGCAGGATCAACCAGTCGAAAATCGTTCGGTCCAGGTATTCGCAGAGTCGTGCAAGAAGATACCAGCCCAGCATCCACCAGACGTCGGTGACGCGCGTCCAGGGCGATTCGAATAACAGGATCAGGACCGGAGTAAGAATCAGCGGTAACAGGATCATCAGCGCGTAGGGGCGCAGATCGCCGCGACCCGCGACCTCGCTGAAGTACCAGTAAATAACGCTGGCAACTCCGACCGCGATCAGCCAGGGGAACAGGCGCCGGGCGCCTTGGATCGAAACCTGTTCGCCCACCAGGTGGGTTAAAAACGACAGCGATACCAGCGCGATCGGCAGGCGGTCCCAGACCAGGCTCGCGTTAGACGGGGACCAGTGGTAATACGAAGACCCGACTGCGAGCAAAACCAGTCCGCCGAAGAAGCCGATGTATACCGGTACCAATTCGGCCAGCACCTGTAACGATTTCTGTCGCAACAGCCGATACAGGCCCTCGATGCCAACCCACGCAAACAGCAGGTTGGTCAGCACGTTGAGCGCGTTGGGAACAGCGAACAGGCGGCGCTGATCGGCGAGATCATGGTACAGCGGATCCTGGGGTATGGCCGGCGCGAAACCGGTCGCCACGATCACGACCACACCGATCGCCAGTAGAATTCGTTGTCCCGAGAAGAATGTCATCAGGCAGTAACGATAGCATTTGGCCGCGCGATCATCGAGGTTTGCCCCAGCCCTCGCGCGAACCTTTATCCGGGAGGCGGATTACCGGTGGACCAGCGCTTGAAACGTTTCTTGCAATAGCGCAGCAGCGAGTCGTAATCCGGAAAATAAAGTTCGAAGCCATCCTCCGCGGGCGCGTCGTATTCACAGTAATCGTTGCTGTGCGTGCGGCAGATCGTCGGTCGGATTTCGTAGATATTGCAGCGGCCGTCCGGCAACAGGTGCTGACAACGTGCGTCGAACATGACAAACCAGCCATCGTCGTCCTTGTAGGCGCCGACGCCCGAGTGTGATACCTGCCAGAGCAATATCTCGAAATCGTATTTCGAACGCGGGGTATCGATCTGCTGGGTCACGTAGGTACAGCATTTCGAGCTGGTGCAGAGGTCGCACTTGTTGAATTCACCGGTTTCTCCGGTGTTCGTCTCGATTTGAGGGAAGCCGTTGTCCATCGCTATTCGTCAGCCAGCCAGTCTCTTGCCTTCAGGTAGTAGTCGGTCAATTCGGCTTCGGCGCTGCCGGCCTCGGGCCGGTAGTTATAGCGCCAGTTGACCACCGGTGGCAGCGACATCAGGATCGATTCGGTGCGCCCGCCCGACTGCAGGCCAAATAGCGTACCACGATCGTAAACCAGGTTGAACTCGACGTAACGCCCGCGACGATACCACTGGAAACGTTTCTCGCGTTTGCCGAATCGATCCGCGGCATGCTTTTCGACCAGCGGAACGTAGGCGGGCAGATAATGGTCGCCGACGCTGCGCATGAATGCGAAGGACTCGGCGAAATCGGGCTCGTTCAAATCGTCGAAGAAAAGCCCCCCGATACCGCGCGGTTCGTCACGGTGGCGCAGATAAAAATACTCGTCGCACCACTGCTTGTAACGGAGATAGCAGTCGGGGCCGAAGGGTTCGCAGGCTTCGCGGGCGACGCGATGCCAGTGCACGCAGTCTTCGTGAAAGCCATAATAAGGCGTCAGGTCGAAGCCGCCGCCAAACCACCAGATCGGTTCCTGGTCAGGTTTTTCCGCGATGAAAAAGCGGACGTTGGCGTGCGAGGTCGGGATATACGGGTTGTCGGGATGAATCACCAGGGACACGCCCATCGCGCGAAAATCGCGTCCGGCAAGTTCCGGTCGATGCGCGGTCGCCGAGGAGGGCAGGTTGTCGCCGAACACCTCGGAAAAATTGACCCCGGCCTGTTCGAAGATCGCGCCGTCGCGCAACAGCATGCTGCAGCCGCCGCCTCCCGCTTCGCGCTGCCACTCGTCGCTGATGAATGTTTGTTTGCCGTCGAGCTTTTCGATTTCGCGCGTAATCCTCGCCTGCAGTGACTGCAGGTAGTCCTTGACGGCTTCGCTATCGATTAGCATCAGTCGGCGCTTCTCAACGTGGCTCCGGAATGCAGAAATTTTATCTCACTTGGGCGGTTGCCGCCCGCGGTAAATCCGGTGACGATAAAATCCAGCTCTTTGCCGAACTGGCGCCGCATTTGCCAGGCGTTGCGCACGCTTGATTGGCCGGCTCGATTCGCGCTGGTAGACACCAGCGGACTCTCGAGGGCAGTGCACAATGTGCGCAGCAGGGGATGGTCGGTCACTCGAATCGCGATGGTCGGGTGATCTCCACGCAGCCATTGCGGGCAGGCCTTGCTGGCCGGAACGATCCAGGTCGTCGGTCTCGCGCAGGGCAGGCGAATCGATTCGAGTTCCGTGTCGCCGAGGTCAAGATACGGAACGCAATAGTCGATCCGGGAGCTCAGCAGGATCAGGCCCTTGCTGGCAGCCCGGCGCTTGATATCGAGAATGCGATCGACGCTGTGCGGCCTCAGCGGATGGCAGCCGAAGCCCCAGATGGTATCGGTCGGGTAGCCGATGACCGCGCCACGTGCCAGCGCGGTAGCGAGTCGATTGAGGGCCCACGGGCTCATCGGAAGACGGGTTAGCCGGGGTCGGCGGTTGCTTTTTTCGCGGCGGCTTTCTTTTTCGCGGCCTTCTTTTTGACCGCTTTTTTCGGCGCAGCCTTCTTCTTCGCCGCCGCTTTTTTGCGTTTCGATTTCGGCAGGGGCGCTTTTTCGATCAGGTCCCGGCAGGTTTCGAGATCCAGGCTGGCCGGGTCTTCGACATCCTTCGGAATGCGTGCGTTCTTCACGCCATCGGTGATATAGGGTCCGTAGCGACCTCGCAATATCTTGATATCGGTGCCGTCGAAAACCTTGATTTCGCGGTTGGCGTCGAATTCCTTCTTTTCCGCGACCAGTTCCAGCGCGCGCTCGAGCGTGATCGTATAGGGATCGTCGCCCTCGGCGGTCTTGATCGACACGAACTTGTCGTCGTACTTCACGTAGGGGCCGAAGCGGCCGATATTTGCCGAGATCTTCTCGCCCTCCGGCGATTCGCCCAGCTCGCGCGGCAGCTTGAATAATTCCAGCGCCTCGTCGAGCGTGATGGTATCCATTTTTTGCCCGGGTCGGAGTCCGGCAAAGCGCGGTTTTTCCTCGTCCTCCCGCGTGCCGATCTGGACGAAGGGACCGTAGCGGCCCATGCGCACCGAGATCGGCTTGCCGGTTTTTTCGTCGACGCCGAGCTGACGCGACTGGATCGCTTCGTCACGGCTGACATTTTCCATCTTGTCGTCGACCTGGTTCTTGAACGTGGTCCAGAATTCTTCCATCAACGGCAGCCAGTCGGTTTCACCGCGAGAGATTTCGTCCAGCGAGTCCTCAAGTTGCGCGGTGAAGTCGTAGTCGACGTATTGCGGAAAATGCTGGGTCAGAAAACGCGATACGACGCGACCGACGTCGGTCGGGTGGAAACGCTTGTTTTCCAGTTCGACATACTCGCGATCCAGCAGCGTGGTGATAATCGATGCATAAGTCGACGGGCGGCCGATGCCGTAGTCTTCGAGCGCCTTCACCAGCGATGCTTCGCTATAGCGTGGCGGCGGTTCGGTGAAATGCTGTTCGAGGCGAATCTCGCGCAGGTCGACGATGTCGCCCTGCTGCATCGGCGGCAGGATGTTTTCCTTGTTGTCGTCTTTTTTATTGTCGTCCTTGTCTTCGATGTAAACCCGCATAAACCCGGGGTCGCGTATTGTCGAGCCGTTGGCGCGGAAGCCATGCTCATCGCCCGCGGCGAGGTCGACGGCGACCGTATCCAGCGTCGCGTGGATCATCTGGCATGCCATGGTGCGTTTCCAGATCAGGCTGTACAGGCGAAACTCGTCGTCACCGAGATGCTGCTTGATCTTGAAAGGTTCGTTGCGCGCACTGGTCGGCCGGATCGCCTCGTGCGCTTCCTGGGCATTCTTCGACTTGGTCTTGTATACGCGCGGCGTCTCGGGCAGGTTATTCTCACCGAACTTGTCGGCGATAAAGTCGCGAATTTCCTGCACCGCATCGTTCGACAGCGTCACCGAGTCGGTGCGCATATAACTGATCAGGCCGACCTGGCCCGCGCCGATGTCGATACCTTCGTACAGGCGTTGCGCGGTACGCATCGTGCGCTGCGCGCCGAAGCCGAGCTTGCGCGCGGCTTCCTGCTGCAGTGTCGAGGTGGTAAACGGCGGCGCCGGATTGCGCTTGCGCTGTTTTTTCTCGACCTTCGCGACTTTCAACCGGCCCTGTGCCGCGTCGTTGAGGCTGCGATAAGCAGACTGCGCATCGGCTTCGTTGGTGATCGTGAACTGCTGTACCTTCTCGCCGTACAAACGCGTCAGGCGAGCACTGAAAGACTCTCCTTCGAACTGGTTGTCGGCTTCGATACTCCAGTATTCCTGCGGATTGAAAGCTTCAATTTCCTGCTCACGCTCGACGATCATGCGCAACGCCGGGCTTTGCACGCGGCCCGCGGACAGGCCGCGGCGAATCTTGCGCCAGAGCAGTGGCGAGAGGTTGAATCCGACCAGGTAATCGAGCGCACGGCGCGCCTGCTGAGCATTGACCAGGTCCATGGTGATCTCACGCGGATGCTCGATCGCTTCGGACACGGCCTGCCGGGTGATTTCGTAGAACGCGACGCGGTAAGCGCGCTTGTCTTTCATCAGGTTCTTTTCCTTGAGCAACTCGTAGAGGTGCCAGGAAATGGCCTCGCCTTCGCGGTCCGGGTCAGTCGCGAGGTAGATCGAGTCGGCTTTTTTCAGCTCCTTCTTGATGTTCGCGATATGTTTCTGGTTACGCTCGACCGGGGTGTAATTCATCTTGAAGTGATTGTCCGTCTCGACCGCTCCCTCTTTCGGGACCAGGTCGCGCACGTGACCGTAGGACGCCAGAACCTTGTAGTCCTTGCCCAGGTACTTTTCGATAGTTCGTGCCTTGGCAGGAGACTCTACGATAACAAGGTGGCTGGCCATGCTAATGCTGGTGGTCGGCGAAAATCAAACGGGACCCGCTGTCAATGAAAGACGGCGGGTTGGTCTGCGAATACGATGTCTTCGTAGTGCATGAGCGCGTTCTCGTCCTGTTCTTCCGAGCTGTTGAACAACACCATCATGACGATCCATTTCAACTCTTCGATGTCAACCTCGGAATCCGATTCGAGCGCCATCACGCGATTGATAACCATTTCCCGCAGTTTCGGAGTCAGCACGCCGGACTGTTCGAGAAAAAGTAAAAACCCCTGCGCGGTATATGCCAGGCGAGTGCTTTCCTCGGGCGCGAGCACCCTGGTTGAGATGGCTGATTGAGCGCTGACCGTATCGTCGTCGGCCTGCGCCAGGCCGTCGAGCCAGGCGAAGGCTTTTTCGATTTCGAGCGGATCGAAACCCGCTGCGCGCAGGTCGGCATCGATGCCGTCCCGATCCTCGGGAAGGTTTTCGTCCTGGTCCGCATAGCTCGAAAATATATACATCAGCACGTCAATAACGCCTTCTTTCATGCATACCTCGTCTAGATCCTGACGAAGCAGCCGCCAGGTGCCGATTGGATTAGATCGTTAAGCTCAAGTATCGTTAGCATGGATGAAAGCTGTTCGATGGTCAAGCCACTGCGTTGCACAAGTATGTCACAGTTCACCGGGTCGTAACCGATTGCCTCGAGCAGCTTTTGTTGCTCGGAATCCAGCGCAACCGGGCTAGCGGACTTCGCCGCGACGGCCTCGCCGATGACGAAGCCGAGCAACGCGCCGAGGTCTTCGACAATATCCACCGGCCGCTCGGCCAGTTTGGCGCCGTCACCGATCAGGCGGTGACAACCGCGCGCCTGGGGGTTATGGATTGATCCGGGAAGCGCATAGACTTCGCGTCCCTGTTCGGCGGCCAGCCTTGCGGTAATCAGCGATCCGCTGCGCCGCGCGGCCTCGATCACCAGAGTGGCGACACACAGGCCGCTGATGATTCGATTGCGTTGCGGAAAGTGGCCGGGTCGCGCCGGGCTGTTGCGCGGAAACTCGGAGACAATCAGGCCGCGTTCGGCAATCTCGGCGGCCAGTCGTCGATTGCGCGCCGGATAGACCCGGTCGATGCCGGTACCGATGACCGCGACCGTCTGTCCGTTTGCGTCGAGCGCACCGCGGTGCGCGGCGCTATCGATACCCAGGGCCATGCCGCTGGTGATCGTCAAGCCGCCGCGGGCCAGCGCCGCGGCGAAATCGATCGCGTTTTGCGTGCCGCCGGGAGTGCAGTGGCGACTGCCGACGATTGCAACCTGCGGCGTCGGCAGCAAGCCAGGGTTGCCGCGGGCGTAGAGCAGCAGCGGGAAATCGCCGATTTGTCTCAGCAAGACGGGAAAGTCCGCGTCGCAACAGCTAATCAGGTGATTGCGCTCGTCGGCCGCGAGCCAGGCCAGGTCTCCGCGTGCCGCCGCCGATAAGGGCGCATGAATCCGGCGAACGGTAGCCGCATCGACACCCGCCGAGGCGAGTCGGTCCCTGCCCGCGCTGCGAATCGCGGCGGGATCGAAATCGAAGCGTTGAAGCAGACCGAGCAGCGCGGCGCGGCGCGGCCAGAAGCAGTGATAAAGGTGAACGAAGTCGGTCGGGTCCGTTTCCATGTCGGTCTCCAATTCCATTTGTCGACCCCGAAACTATACCACCGGGCGGTGCCCGGTGGTAGGTGGATGCTGGGAAATGCCTTGTGCCGGGGGCTTACGGCGTCTCGACGTAATCCCTGACGTTGATCGGGGTGTTGGCTTCCATGATCAGCGCATAGCTCATTTTTTCAAACGAGCGAATGACCATCGCCATGCCGACTTCCTCGTCGGGCAGCTTGACGCGAAACTTGGGGTCTGGCTCCGCCCGGTCAGGAATGACCTCGCCCTTGCGGCGAATACGCAGGATGTTACCGGTTTCGAGGCCGTCGCGCTGGCCGAGGTTGATCGCGATAGTCTGATACAGACCGGTCTGCGAGATCGCGTCGAGCAGGGCGACGATATCACCGCTTACCTCGGTGCTCGGCGGCTTGGGGAAAAAGTCGCGTTCGAAATTGGTGTTGTCCATCGGCATGACGCGGTCGTCGCGCAAAATTTCGCGTTCCGAATTGGTCACGCGGACCGAGGCCGGGTCACCGCGCAGCAGTAACTTGGATTCACCGACGTAGAGCGCCTCGTAACCAAGCAACTCGTCGGTATTGGGATCGTAGAGCGGACGGCTAGGGCGGTATATCTGGTAGCGACCGGTACCGCTGGAGGTATCCAGTTTGCGCACGTAAAGCTTGTCGTTGATGCTGTTGATCAGGTGATCATCGAGACTCGCCAGCACGTACGCCGAATTGTTCAGCGTTTCCTCGTCGATCACGACCGGGCGCTCGAGCAGGTGTCGGATCGACTCGATCGGAATAGACGGGATGCTCGCGTCGATCGGTTGCGCACGCACGCGAGGCGTCACCTTGACCACGGTCAGGCCGTCGGCCGAACCGGTAACCGTGCCGTCCTGGCCGCGACTGAGCAGTTGAACGCGCCGCTGCCCGCCCACATATATGATGGCGAGCATGTCGCCCGGGTAAATCAGGTGCGGGTTTTCGATTTGCGGATTCTTGAACCAGATCTCCGGCCAGTACCAGGGATCGCGCAGGAAGACGGTGGAAATGTCCCACAGCGTATCGCCTTCTTGTACAATATAGGTTTCCGGGTGCTCCGGTTCATAGACGATGGTTTGCGCGGGCTCAGGCTCCGGGATTGCCGCCTTGACCGTCTTCACTTCCGGGGCTTTCTCGGGCTCGTGAACGACCGCATACGGCGGGGGTGGTTCGGCACAGGCGAAAAGCAACAACAGACCGGAAAACAGAATCAATCCCTGGGTAAGCTGTTTTTTGTTGTTGAAAGGCATAGAAACCCCTGAAAATGCGGTAACGATTGCTGGATTGTAGCTTAAAAATAGGCGACTACAAGCTTTTTAACGGTGAAGATTTTAATATAATTCATTAACTTGGGACAACTAGCTCTAAATTTTCTTGAAGTATTTAACCATGGCTTTACTAAATATTTTGCATTTCCCGGATCCGCGTCTTAGAACCGTCGCCAAACCGGTTACCGAGTTTGACGACGAACTCAGGCAACTGGTCAACGATATGTTCGAAACCATGTACGAGGCGCCCGGCATTGGCCTGGCCGCAACCCAGGTCGATCGTCATATTCGATTGCTGGTGATGGACGTCTCGGAAGCACGTAACCAGCCGCGTTGCCTGATAAATCCGCAAATTCTCGAAGCCGATGGAGAAGAAGAAACGGACGAGGGCTGCCTCTCGGTGCCCGGTTTCTACGAAAAGGTGCGTCGCGCCGAGCACATCCGCGTTCGTGCGCAGGACGCCAACGGCGAAACCAGCGAATTCGAGGCCGAGGGTCTCGAAGCCGTTTGTATTCAGCACGAGATGGACCATCTCGAGGGCAAGCTTTTTGTCGATTACCTGTCCAACCTGAAACGCAACCGTATTCGCAGCAAGCTGGTCAAGCAGCAAAAACAGAAAGCCAGCTAGACGCGCGATCGCATGCTGAAAATTATCTACGCCGGTACCCCGGAATTCGCGCTGCCGGCATTGCAGGCCCTGATTGCGGGCGAGGACGAAGTGGTCGCGGTGTATACGCAACCCGACCGGCCGGCCGGGCGTGGCCGCAAACTTCAGCCCGGACCGGTGAAAAGCGTTGCACTTGAGCATCGACTGCCGGTGTACCAGCCGCTGAATTTCGCCGATCCGGCTGACGTCGACCTGCTGCGCGGTTTCGACGCCGACCTGATGGTCGTCGCGGCCTACGGACTGTTGTTGCCGTCCGTGATTCTGGGCGCACCGCGGCTCGGATGCATCAATCTGCACGCATCGTTATTACCTCGCTGGCGCGGCGCGTCGCCGATTCAGCAGGCGATCCTCGCCGGCGACGAGCGAACCGGCATCAGCCTGATGCAAATGGAGCCCGGCCTGGACAGCGGCCCGATACTCGCCAGCCGCGCGCTCGACATCGACGGGCAATGGAGTGCCGGCGATTTGCACGACAGGCTCGCGCCACTCGCCGCCGAATTGCTCGAGGCCAGTCTGGGCGACATCGAGAATCTCCTCGCGCGCGCCAGGCCGCAAAACGAGGCCGAGGTCACCTACGCACCCCGATTACAAAAACAGCAGGCCCGGGTCGACTGGACCAAACCGGCGACGCAGCTGGCGCGCGAGATCCGTGCGTATAACCCCTGGCCGGTCAGCCACACTAACCTCGGTGCCGACAGCCTGCGGTTGTGGCGTGCCGTGGCCGAGGCCGGCGAAGCGGGCGATTGGCCCGGGCGGGTTCTGGCGCACGACCGGGAAGGCATACGAATCGCCTGCGGGTCGGGTTGCCTGCGCGTAACCGAGCTGCAGTTCGCCGGGCGCAAGCGCTGCAGCGCCGCCGAGGCGCTGAACGCCAGGAATCTCGTGGGTTCGCAACTCGGCGACGGTGCATGAAATCGGTCAACCCGCGCTGGCTGGCGCTGCAGCTTCTGCTGCAGGTCCTCGACAAGGGGCGTTCGCTGGACCAGGTGCTCGATAGCAAATGGTATCGGGACCAGCACGCCGACGCGCGCGATCTCGCGTTTTGCCGGGAACTGGTTAGCGGCCTGTGTCGCTGGTATCTCGTGCTGTTACCGATCGTCCGCGCGCGCTTGCAAAAACCGCTGCGCCGGCGCGATCGCGACATCGAGATTATCCTGCTGCTCGGCCTCTACCAGTTGATCGTGTTGCAGACCGAACCCCACGCGGCGGTCAACGAAACCGTGGACCTGGCGGCGCAATGCAACAAGCGCTGGGCGCGCGGGCTGATCAACGCGGTGCTGCGCGGCGTTGCCCGGGACGCGGTGACCGCCTCGGATCTCGATCCGCGTATGGCCTACCCGGAGTGGATGGCCACCCGCATCGAATCGGACTGGGGCGAGCTGGCGGACGGAATCCTGCGGCTGGCCACGCAGCGACCGGCATTGACGCTACGGGTCGATACGCGCCGGCGGTCGCGCGAGCAGGTGCTGGAAGATTTACGCTCGCAGGACGTTGGCGCCCGCGCGCACGCGATAGTCGATTCCGCGGTCCTGCTCGAAGCCGGGACCGATCCGACGCAGGTACCCGGCTTCGCCGAGGGTATCGTCAGCGTGCAGGATGCGTCCGCGCAACTGGCCGCGCGGCTGCTGGACTGCAGCACCAGCGAGCGCGTTCTCGATGCTTGCGCCGCTCCCGGCGGTAAAACGACCCACCTGCTGCAGCGTTATCCCGATATCAGGCTGGATGCCCTGGATCAGAGTGCCGCGCGTCTCGAGCGCGTACGCCAGAACCTGGAGCGATGCGGATTACAGGCCCGGCTGCTAAGCGGCGATGCGGCGGACCCGGCTGCATGGGCCGAGGCGGATGGCTACGACGCGATTCTCGCCGATGTGCCCTGTTCGTCCAGTGGCGTGATGCGACGGCACCCGGATATCGGGCTATTGCGCCAGGAACCCGATATCATGGCGATGGTCGAACAGCAGGCTCGCATACTGGAGGCGCTTTGGGGATTGTTAAGACCGGGAGGAAAAATGCTTTATTGCACCTGTTCCCAGTTCAAGGACGAAAACGAAAACCAGATAACAGGTTTCGTCGACGCGCGGTCGGATTGCGTGGCGCTCGACCTGGAAACAGAAGACTGGGGCCTGGCGCGTTCGGTCGGCCGGCAGATTCTCGCCGATCGCGACGACATGGACGGTTTTTACTATGCGCTGCTGGGCAAGGCGGGGCGCGCATGATCCGGGTCCGCTGCCTGCAGATTGTCCTGTGCCTGGCGCTGCTCGGTGTCAGCACGTTGCCGGTCCGGGCCGAAGACGGCAGCCCTTTTCAGATTGCCCGCGCCGCGTTTCGTCTGGATGATACCCTGTTGCACCTGAATCTCGTCGTTGACAGTAACATTCCGGATTACATTGCGCTCGCGGTCGACCAGGGGTTCGCCGTGCCGTTTATGTTCGAGGTCGAAATCAGGGCGGAAAAAAAGTACTGGTTCGACGACCGGGTCGTGTCGCTCAAGCAGCAATACCTGCTGCACTACCTGCCGATGCTCGATTCCTTCGTCGTGCTCGACGTGAACAATTCGGAACGGCATTATTTCGAAGAGCGTAAAGCTGCGGTGCAATTTATCGAAGTGGTTTACAATTACCCCATGCTGGATATCAATAATTTGGCACCGGACCGCGAATACTACGCACGGGTCCGATTCGGTATCGATACCGAAGAGCTGCCGCGGCCGCTGAAATCGAGCTCGTTCTGGGATAACGACTGGGATTTGCAGAGTAGCTGGTACGAGTGGCGAATTCCGCGTGATGCGTCATGAATAGCACGTTTCGCAATACCGCGTCGATCGTCGCGCTGGTGCTGCTGCTGATGGTTTCGCTGTACACCATCAGCGACGCGACATCCAACTCGGCGACTTTCGGCAAGTATTATAACTGGCTGGTGTTTTTCAACGCGCTGGGCCTGGTCGGCCTGCTCGGCCTGATCGTTTACAACGTGTACAAGCTGATCGTGCAATACCGCATACGGACGATCGGTTCGCGCCTGACCGCACGCATGATCGGCGTGTTCGTGTTGCTCACGATCATCCCGGTCAGCATCGTATACTACTTTTCGCTGAGCTTTCTGCATCGCGGTATCGACAGCTGGTTCGACGTCGGCATCGAGACCGCCCTCGAGGATTCGCTGCAGCTCGGGCGCGGCGCGCTCGATCTGCGCAAACGCGACGCGCTGAACAAGACGCGCAATTTCGCCGCCGAGATTTCCGAGATCGATAACGAGATACTGATTGTCTATCTCGACGAGGCGCGCGAGCGACTCGCCGCGAACGAATTGACGCTGTACGATCATAACCAGTCGATCATCGCCTCCAGCGGCGTCAATACGACCGAGCTGCCCGAGGCGCCGCCGCTGACCGACATCGGTGACCTCGACGTCGACAATCCTTACCTGAAGCTCGTCGAGGACCCGGTATACGGTCTCGCGATTCGTATCGTCGTGCGCTTGCCGAGCCTGGACGTGACCGAGCCGCCGCGTAACCTGCAGGCGCTGTACCCGTTTACCGACCGGCTCAATGAACTGACGATCGGCGTACAGGAAGCTTTCGATCGTTACAAGGAGCTCGCCGTATTGCGTGACCCGCTGAAAACCAGCTTCACCCTGGCGCTGTCGATTATCTGGCTGCTCAGCGTTCTGTCCGCAATCTGGCTGGCCTTCGTCGCGGCGCGCAAACTGGTGGCGCCGATCAACGACCTGGTCGAGGGCACCAAGGCGGTTGCCGCGGGCGATTACGAAAAACAGCTGACGCTTTCGGGCAACGACGAACTCGGCTTCCTGCTGCGTTCGTTCAACACCATGACCCGCAAGATCTCCCGCAGTCGCGCGATCGCCGAGCAAAGCCAGCGCATGGAAGCTCTGCAAAAGAACTACCTGGAATCGGTCATGGAACACATTACCTCCGGGGTGTTGACGATCGATGAAACCGGGTTTATCAAGAGCGGTAACCCGGCGGCCTGCCAGATATTCGATATCGAGAGCTTTTTCTTCAGCGAGCTATACATTACCGATGTGGTCCACCAGTACCCGATGATGGAACCCTTCTTCAAGGCCGTGCAAACGCACCTCAACAGCGACGACGAATGGCAGGAAGAAATCACGATTTTTACCCAGGGCGGTAAGAAAATTCTGCGCGTCCGCGGCACCACGTTGCTGTCCGAATCGGACAACCGTCGCGAGCAGGTTATCGTGGTCGACGACCTGACCGAGCTGATCAAGGCGCAGAAAGAATCCGCCTGGAGCGAAATGGCGCGTCGGCTGGCGCACGAGATCAAGAATCCGCTAACCCCGATCCAGCTGTCGGCGGAACGCTTGCAGCGCAAGCTGAGCGGTCAGCTCGACTCCGAACAGCAATCGATGCTGGATCGCTACACGCACACCATCGTGCAACAGGTCGAGGCGATGAAGTCCATGGTCAACGCGTTTACCGAATACGCGCGCTCGCCCGCACAGCAGTCCAGCCGGCTTGACCTCAACGCGATGCTCGAGGACGTCGTGGTGCTTTACCATGAAAATCACTCTGAGGTTCGGATCGATCTAGAACTCGATAAAAACTTGCCCGAAATCGATGCCGATGACGTACGCTTGCGCCAGTTACTGCACAACCTGATCAAGAACAGTCTCGAGACCATCGACGGCGAGGGCTGGATCCGGCTCAAGACCGAGCTAACCGAATCCTCGGGCCGCTCGTGGATCGAGCTGACGGTAAGTGACAGCGGTGCCGGAATCGCCGACGAGGTAATGGATAACCTGTTCGATCCCTATGTCACGACCAAGTCTGCCGGCAGCGGTCTCGGCCTGGCAATCGTGCAGAAGATCGTCGACGAACACGGCGGCTCGGTGCGCGTGGGCAGGGCGCAACGGGGTGGTGCGAAGTTTACCGTTCGCCTGCCGTTGAGCGAAGCTGCCGATGACGCTTCGAATCGGGACGCCGGCTCACGGCAGAGCAGGGCAATGCCGTGAGCGCGCGTATCCTGGTGGTTGACGACGAGCCGGATATCCGCTTCCTGCTCAAGGATATCCTCGAGGACGAGGGTTATCAGGTCGACGTCGCCGAGCATGCGAGGGCGGCGAACGAAATCCGCCGCAAGTCACGTCCGGACCTGGTATTGCTCGATATCTGGATGCCCGAAGTCGACGGTGTAACCCTGTTGAAGGAGTGGAAATCGACCGGGCAGGATGATTGTCCGGTGGTCATGATGTCCGGTCACGGTACGGTTGAAACCGCCGTCGAGGCGACGCGTTACGGCGCGGTCGATTTCGTCGAAAAGCCGCTGTCCATGGCGAAACTGCTGAGCACGGTGAAATCGGCGCTGTCGAGTGCATCCCCGGGTGCGCTGCAGGACGGACTTCGCAAGCGCGAAGAGCCGGTTGGCAACAGCCGTATCGTGAAAAACCTGAAGCAGCAAATGCTGGCGCTGCGCGATTCGAACAATCCCGTATTCTTTACCGGTGCACATGGAAGCGGTCGCCGGATCTGGGCGCAGTTTCTGAGCGGCGACAGCCTTCCGATGCAGGTTTACGATTCCGCGCTTGCGCTGAGCCAGTATCTGCCCCTGCGGTCCAACCTGTATATAGAAGAAATCTCGGACCTGGACCTGGCGCAACAAGACGAGCTGTATAACGCGATTATTTCGGCCAATCGTGATTCCAAATTTCGGTTCATCGTTTCCAGCCGGTTCGCCGGCGACGAGTTAACCGCGAACCAGCAGGTGGATCCGCGCCTGGTAAGAATGTGGCAGGATGCGATCCGGATCCCGTCGCTGGCGGAACATATCGAGGATATTCCAGAGCTGCTCGAGTATTACGTAAACTGGTATAGTGATGAGGAACAGTTGCCCTATCGACACTTTAACGTCGCCGCGCAAAACCTGTTGCGCAATTATCGCTGGAATGGTGACATCACGCAGCTAAAGCAATTTATCAAGACCACCTTGAGCAACAGCGATGCCGAGGAAATCAGTCTCGACGAGATCGAGCAGACGCTGCGCCTGATGACCGCGACCGCGGAGGCCGAGGACGGCAACCGGATGCAAATCACGATCGACCTGGCCCTCGATTTGCGCGAGGCGCGCGAAGCCTTTGAACGAGAATACCTGTCGCGGCACCTCGCGCTTTGTGGCCACAATATGACCGAACTTGCGCGCCGCGTCGGGCAGGAACGAACTCACCTGTATCGCAAGCTTAAGGCTTTGGGGCTGCAGACCAAGAAACAGTAGACCAGGTCGCCGGCTCGCGTGGTCCGGTTACTGGGTCTATAAAAGGCAACGACAAAAAACCGTGAAGAATAACAAGTGAGCAGTTTTTATTCCGGAATTGCATTCAAGCTGACGGGTAAACCATGAACATCATCATACTGGGCGCCGGGCAGGTCGGCTCGACCGTCGCCACCGAGTTGGCCAAAGAAGAAAGTAACGAAATCACGGTAATCGATACCAACCAGGAGATCCTCTCCGAACTGCAGGATCGTCTGGATTTGCGGACGATTTGCGGCAACGGCTCCTACCCGGGACTGCTCGAGGATGCCGGCGTCGATGACGCCGATATGCTGATTGCGCTGACCAACAGCGACGAGATCAACATGATCGCCTGCCAGGTGGCCTCGTCGCTGTTTCACACGCCGACCAAGATCGCGCGCATCCGCTCCCCGGCCTACCTGCAACATCCCGGCCTGTTTGCCGAGGACTCGATCCCGGTCGACGTGATGATCAGTCCGGAATCGCTGGTTACGGAGTATATTTACCACCTGATCGAGCACCCGAGTGCGCTGCAGGTACTGGATTTCGCCGAGGGTCGCGTGCAGCTGGTCGCGGTCAAGGCTTACGACGACGGCCTGCTGGTCGGACACGCATTGAAAACGATGAATCAGCACGTGCCCGGTGTCGACATGCGCGTGGCGGCGATCTTTCGCGAAGGCCAGTCGATTCAGCCCTCGGCCGAGTGCGTGATCGAGGCTGGCGACGAGGTGTTTTTTCTCGCCGCGCGCGAGCACATCCCGACGGTCATCTCCGAAATGCGCAAACTGGAAAAGCCCAACAAGCGGATCATGCTCGCCGGTGGCGGCAATATCGGCGGACAACTCGCTTCCATGATGGAGAAAAACTACCAGGTCAAGGTCATCGAGGCGTACCCGCCGCGTGCGCGTGAACTCTCAGCGGTGCTCGATTCGACCATCGTCCTGCTCGGCGACGCGGCTAATCCGGATCTGCTGCTCGAGGAAAATATCGAGAAAATGGATGTATTTTGCGCGCTGACCAACGATGACGAGGCCAACATCCTGTCGTCGATGCTGGCCAAGCGCATGGGGGCGAAGAAAGTCATGTCGCTGATCAACCGCGCGGCCTACGTCGACCTGGTCGAAAGCGGCCTGATCGACATCGCGATCTCGCCCCACCAGGTGACAATCGGCGCGTTGCTCGCGCATATACGGCGCGGCGACGTGGTTGCGGTGCACGCCTTGCGGCGCGGTTCCGCGGAGGCGATCGAGGCGATCGCGCACGGCGATAAAACCTCCTCCAAGGTCGTTGGCCGACCGATCGAACAGATAAAACTACCCGAGGGCGCGCGCATCAGCGCAGTCGTGCGTGGCGACGAGGTGCTCATCGCGCACCACGATACCGTGATCGAATCCGAGGACCACGTTATCCTGTTCCTGACCGATAAAAAGCGCATCGCCGAGGTGGAAAAGCTGTTCCAGGTCGGTGTCACCTACTTTTAGGCCCGGGCGACAATAACCATGCAGCTACTGGTAATCCTACGTATCCTCGGCCTTCTCATCATGCTTTTCAGCATTGGCCTGTTGCCCCCGATCGCGGCCGGGCTGATATACCAGGACGGCGCCGTGTTACCTTTTGTCGAGGCGCTGATCATGATGCTGGTGGTCGGGTTCGGCCTCTACCTACCGGTGCGCAAACACAAAAAAGAACTGCGCCTGCGCGACGGTTTTCTCGTCGTGGTCCTGTTCTGGAGCGTGCTCGGTATTGCCGGAGGTTTGCCGATATACCTGTCCGGCATCTACGATATCTCGATTACCGATTCCATTTTCGAGTCCATTTCGGGTATCACCACGACCGGCGCGACGGTCATCGTGGGGATCGACGAGCTGCCGCATTCGCTGCTGTTGTACCGCCAGGAGCTGCAGTGGCTGGGCGGCATGGGCATTATCGTGCTCGCGGTCGCGGTGCTGCCGATGCTCGGTGTCGGCGGCATGCAGTTGTTTCGCGCGGAGACGCCGGGCCCGGTCAAGGACACCAAGCTGACACCGCGCATCACCGAGACGGCAAAAGCCCTGTGGTACATCTACCTCGGCCTGAC
>JBFGQE010000022.1:0-19458 GCA_041564355.1 Gammaproteobacteria bacterium
AGCTCGAAAAACGAGCGCCGCGGCAGGTTCGGCGGCTCGAGCTGGTGCAGGCGATAAAGCTGGTCCGCGATCCCGCGCAGGTTTTCGGCAACGAATAAATCGGCCGCGGTCAGCGTGCGGCCGCGGTAAAAAGCCTCGATGCGACAGGCCGTGTCGTAGTGATAGCACTCGGCGGCAATCCCGGCCGCGCCGAGGGCGAGGAATACCTGCTTTTCGATCTCGAAATCGAGGATCGCATTTTGCTTGCCCTCGAGACGGCGATACAGGACCGCCGGCGGTTTGAGCGGACGGCGCGCACGCACCCCCATCGTGAACGACGAAAATCCTTTCGGCTCGTCGAAGTCGAAGTCGTCTGTCTCGAGTCCCGCCCATTCGGGGAACAGGGCCTGGCACTGGGCCAGGATTCCGGTTTTAACATCAGTCATGGTTGAACGGTGATGAAAAGGCAGCCCCCGCAAACCGCTCCGTTAACGACAGCACAAGGCTTACCGATACCGTCGGGTATCGAAAAGACAGCCTGATGCGATTGCGTGGCACGGACCGGAAACTTACCCGGAGACATTGCCAGCCTGGATCGGCGGGCACGGCACGTCGCCATACGAGCAGAACACACAGCAATCCCCCTGCTTCGGTTGGAGCCCTTCATGGCAGGATTCACATTCGTAGTAATACAGGCAGGCGTCGATCGGCATGAGTTCGGTTTTGCGGTGACCGCAATTAGGGCAGGTTAAGGTCGTTTCGTAGACCAAATTCATCTGCCTAGTTTACTCCACCGGCTCGGCGAGTCGAGCTTGCTCAGGATCCGGCACTACGCTCTCGCCCCAGACCAGCGCTTGCGAATCGAAGCCCGGCTGGAATGCCAGCACGGCAGCCAGGCAGCGGTCGAAACCGTGCCGGTTGGCGATCCGAGGATTGCCTCGCTTGGAAGGAGGACCGGGTCAGCAACCGCGGAACTGGTTTTCGATGCAATCGCTCGCGGTATAGCGCATCGCCCAGGCCTGCAGCAGGTTGAGCCGTGGGCGGATTCGGTCGCGTTTTTCGATCGCTTCTTCACAACCGCTGAGCGCCGGAATGTAAAACCACATGTAGGCCAGCGCGTCATCGACCTCGACACCGATCCCCTGCGCGTACATATCGCCGAGGCGAACCTGCGCATCGTCATAGCCCTGCGCGGCGGCGAATTTCAGGTACCTGAACGCTTCGCCGTAATCCCTTTCGACACCGTCGCCAAGCGAGTAAATCATGCCCAGCTTGTACTGCGCGGTGGCGAGCCACTGGTCGGCGGCGCGCCGATACCACTCGCGCGCTCGTTCCACGCTGCGATCGACGCCGAGACCGTCGCGGTACATGTCGCCGAGCAATTCCTGCGCAAAGACGTCGCCCTGCTCCGCGGCGAGCAGGAACCACTGGTGCGCGGTGGCATAATCACGGGCGAGATGCCGGCCCTCGAAGTAAAGCCAGCCTATTTCGTATTGCGCGTCGATATCGCCCTGCGCGGCCAGCGCTTCGAGCTCGCGCATCAGAGCGGCCAGGTCCTCGGCGGGCAGGACCTCAGCGCTGCTCGCGTTGTCCGACGCGGGCGCACATTCGGCCAGCACCCGGGCAAACGGGCTGGACCCCAGCAACAGGATAATGATCAGGAGGCCGCGCATCCGACCATGATTACAAACCGCGGAATAAAATGAAAGCCGGCGATTACCGTTCTAGTTGAGGGGAATGACGCCCCGCTTGCTGATCTTGATCATCGGGTAAAACGCGCCGATGTCGATGCGCGCGTCGAACTGGAATTCGATTTCGTCGCGTGCGCTGGTGACCCAGCCGCTGAGCAGGCTGAAACCACCGAAAAGATTGGGACGTGCGCTAACCGTCACTTCGGCTTCGCCATAAGCCGGGATCTTGGGGAACTCGTTGGCGGCGCCCTCGATGACCTCGGTACCGTCGAGGCGTATGCGATAAGACATACCTTCGATTTCCAGCGGTTTCCGGTTCGGGTTGGTTACCCGCAGCACGATATCGAAGCGGGGGGCGGCATTGTCGCCCGCGCGCGGCTTTACCGACACCAGCGATACGCCGGGCTCTTCGAAATCCTTCGGCATCGACGCGCAACCGCCTAGCGTTATCAGTAGCATCAGGCAAACAGGGAAAAGGTATCGGGTCAACAAGGTGGCATCCTCCGGCGGTATCCGATGCCAGTCTATAGCCATGTCCCCTGGCAGACAAATGCGGCGACGGCCAAATCGAAAATGGTGAATTTCTCGCCTGTACCGTCCCGCGCCGCTCGACACTAAGGAGCCTCCCGAAAACTTGCCCAATTCCGCGACGAAGCATGACAGATCCATCCACGCGGTAAGCGCGATGCTGGCATTCCTGGCCGCGCCGAGCGCGGTCCTGGGCGACGATTTTTACCTCGGCATGGGTTCCTACGAAGCCGAAGTCTCGATCGATAATTTCGACGAAGGCGATACCGTGCAGGCTTTCTTCACCGGCTGCACCTTCCTCGATGGTGTTGTCATGCTGTCTGCCGAACTCGGCAAGTACGATCTCGGCGAATTCAGCGACGCGGGTACCGAGATCGATTCGGAAATGATCGGCATCGGCCTGAGACTCGACTTCTAGACTCCGCGACCCCGCCGGGCCACGCTCGGCGGGGCTAAATATCCGTTGTTAAACGACGGCTGCGACCCCACAATAGCGCAGTCCCGCTGCCGTGCCGGGGCGGCGTTTCCCCGCTTGACGAGAGTGCGCAATGAGTAAGCCGTTTCATGTTTCCGTCCTCGGACTGAAAAAAGTACATGACATGCCGAAGACCTGGGCCGAAGAGGACTACCGGGCCCTGCTGACCCGGCTCGAGGTTGACGACATCGACGAAATCGAAAGCAGGGATTTGCTCGAATTCGTACTAATGGCGCTACAGGATCTCGATCCGGAGGATGCCGGCGACCAGGTGCTTGCCTACAAGCTGGGCAGCGACGTCAGCGCCGGATCGAGGCAAAATATCGTGCAGGATTTGCTCGAGGGCCAGCGCCCATGGGAAGAGCTCTCCGACATTCGCCTGCATGCCAGGGTATTCGCCGCCTCGCTGTTGCTCTACCAGGCGAGGCCCAGGCTGTTTCCGAAACCCGACATGCTGCAATTGATGCTGCAGCTAAAGGCGCGCAATGCCGAGGCGAAAGCCCTGCTCGCCAGACCGCCCGAAGCCGCCTTCGTGACCCGAGTGCTCGCCGACGGCATGGATGAACACAGCATCCTCGAGCGCCTGTTCGACGAGCAACTGGCCGCGCGCTCGTTTCCCGAGGCCGACGGCGTCATCTGGCTGGCCGAATTCGGCGAGCCCGACGACGATGGCTCCAGCGCGACCCTGACCGTATACTCGTCGCAACACTGGTTACACGACCTCGAAAACGTCGACCAATTTGAATCGGGCGCCTACAACGACTGCCCTGACGACGAAGACGAGGATTAAACGACCTTTCTCCCCTTTTCCCGTGCCCCGGACCGCCCGCGAGCGCGCTGCTTTTCGATAACCCCAGGCGGCGCAGTTTTACCCGTGGCCGGCGCATTTGTGATACTATTTTGCCGCTTTAGCAGCCCGCCGGGCTGCGGCACAGCGCCACAACGAACAACCAGACGACACGGTCCCGAAGGAGTCAGCAATGCATAGAATAAAAAGCATCCTGTTTAGTTTTACCCTGTTCGCGTCACTTGGCATGGGATCCGCCCAGGCCACGACCCCGGACGATACTTTCGTCATGGCCAAGGACATCTCCGACATCATCACCATGGATCCGGCCGAGGTGTTCGAGCTAACCACCGGCGAAATCATCGCCAATATCTACGACCGCATCATGATGTTCGAGCCCGAAAACCTGCAGGAACTGGTCGGTGGCGTCGCCGAGAGCTGGGAAGTCAGCGCCGACGGCAAGACCATTACCTTCAAAATCCGCCCCGGGCTCAAGTTCCATTCGGGCAACCCGGTCACCGCCGAGGACGTGGCCTGGTCGCTGCAACGCGTGGTCAAGCTGAACAAGACTCCGGCATTCATCATCACGCAGTTCGGCTGGACCCCGGACAATGTCGACGGCCTGGTAAAGGCGATCGACGACAGCCATGTCTCGATCACGATAACCGAAGATTTCTCGCCCGGCCTCGTGCTCAACGCGATGTCCGCCGGCATTGCGTCGGTGGTCGACAAGAAACTCGTGATGAGCCACGAAAAAGACGGCGATCTCGGCTACGACTGGCTCAAGTCGAACAGCGCTGGCTCCGGTGCGTTCAGCCTGAAAACCTGGAAAGCCAACGAGATCGTAACCCTCGAAGCCAACCCGGACTATCGACACGGCGAGCCGGGCATGCAGCGCGTGTTCCTGCGCCACGTCGCCGAACCGTCGTCGCAGCGGCTGCTGCTCGAAAAGGGCGATATCGACATGGCGCGCAACCTGACGCCCGACCAGATCAAGGGCGTACAGTCCAATTCCGATATCAGGATCGACGGCTACCCCAAGGGCACTATCGTTTACATGGCGGCGAACGGCAGCCATCCGATTCTAGGCAAGGGCGAAGTCGTCCTCGCGATGCGTTACCTGATCGATTACGAAGCCATGGCCAATTCCTTCCTCGCGGGACAGTTCGTCGTGCACCAGGCGTTCTGGCCGGGCGGGCTTTGGGCGGCGCTGGAAAACAAACCCTACAGGCAGGAAGTCAGCAAGGCGAAAGCGCTGCTGCGCCAGGCCGGCCACGAGGACGGCTTCGACGTGACCATCCACACGCTGACCGCCTCGCCGTTCCCGGAAATCGCGCAGTCGGTGCAGGCCGACCTCGCCAAGGGCGGCATTCGCGCCAACATCGTGACCCTGGAAGGCAAAACCCTTTGGCCGAAATATCGCGCCCGCGAGCACGACATCATCCTCGCGCGCTGGTCGCCGGATTACGTCGACCCGCATTCGAATGCCGACGCCTTCGCGCACAATCCGGACAATCGCCCCGAGGCGAAACTCACAGGCGTGCTCGCCTGGCGTAACGCCTGGGCCGACCCGGACAGCAACGCGCTCGCGGTCAAGGCGCGCAACGAACTCGATCTCGGCCAGCGCAAGAAGCAGTACCTGCAGCTGCAGGAGATGCTGCAACAGCGTGGCCCCTACGTGATCATGTTCCAGCAGAACGAACAGGTAGCCCGGCGCAAGAACCTGCGCGGCTTCGTTTCCGGCTCTAACTTCGACCTGGTGTTCTATCGAAATGTCATCAAGCGGTAGTGGCAAACGCCACCAGTGACCTTCCGACGGCAGGCGCGGGACACGGCCTGCCGTCGAAACTGGTCAAAGTACTCGGTGTCCTCGCCAGCCTGATCCTGACCTTCATCGGCCTGACCGCGATCACCTTCGTGATCGGGCGCGTGATGCCGGTCGACCCGGTACTCGCGATCGTCGGCGATCGCGCCTCGCAGGAAGTCTACGACCAGGTTTTCCTGCAGCTCGGGCTCGACCAGCCCATTTACGTTCAATACCTTAAGTACCTCGGACAGCTGCTCGAGGGCGATCTCGGTACGTCGATCATGACCGCGCAACCGGTCGCCTCCGATATCCTGCGCTTTTTCCCGGCCACCCTCGAACTTGCCACGATCGCGACGCTGCTCGGGGTATTCGTCGGCATCCCGATGGGCGTCTTCGCGGCCGTGCACCAGGGCCGCTGGATCGACCACCTGGTGCGTATCATCGCGCTGATCGGTTACTCGGCGCCGATCTTCTGGCTCGGCATGATCGCGCTGCTGATTTTCTACGCAAAGCTCGGCTGGGTCGCCGGCCCGGGCCGCCTCGACGTTTTTTACGACGGCATCGTCGACCCGGTCACCGGCATCCTGATGATCGACGCGGCGCTGATGAAGGAATGGGACATCTTTCACAACGCTTTATCGCACCTGATCCTCCCGGCGTCGATCCTCGGCACCTTCGCGCTGGCCTACATCGCGCGCATGACGCGCAGTTTCATGCTCGATCAGTTAAGCCAGGAGTACATCCTGACCGCACGGGTCAAAGGCATTCCGGAGTGGCAAGTCATCTGGAAACACGCGTTTCGCAACGTTCTGGTGCAGTTGATCACGATCATCGGCCTGACCTACGCATCGCTGCTCGAGGGTTCGGTTTTGACCGAGACGGTGTTTTCATGGCCGGGCATCGGCCAGTACATCACCAACTCGCTGTTCAATAACGACATGAACGCGGTGCTCGGCGGCACCATCGTCGTCGGCGTCTGTTTCGTCGGCATCAACATGCTCTCCGACCTGCTCTACAAGCTGGTCGACCCGAGGGTGCGCTGATGACCGGTAACGCAGAGGGACTGCGTGGCTGGCTGCTCGCCGAGATTCCGCATTCGAAGGCGCAGGCGCGCTGCCAGCGGGTGTTCATCAGCTGGCTCGCGTTCAGGCGCAACCCGGTCGCCGTGCTTGGCCTCGCCATCATCGGCAGCCTGGTGCTGGTCGCCGCGCTGGCGCCGTGGATCACCGCCTCGCCCGCGCTCGAACCCGACCTGGCCAACCGGCTGGTTCCGCCCGGTCGCGAGCACTGGTTTGGCACCGACGAGCTTGGCCGCGATATCTTCGACCGCATCATCTGGGGTTCGCGCATAACCCTTTACATCGTCGGGCTGGTGTCGATCATCGTGGTGCCGATCGGGCTCGTCATCGGCACCGTTGCCGGCTACCTCGGCGGCTGGGTGGACAGCGTGCTGATGCGCATCACCGATATCTTTCTCGCCTTTCCGCGCCTGATCCTGGCGATGGCCTTCGTCGCGGCGCTCGGGCCCGGGCTCGAAAACGCCGTGCTCGCGATCGCGCTGACCACCTGGTCGCCGTTCGCGCGCATCGCGCGCGCCGAGGCGCTGACCATCCGCAACAGCGATTTCATTCTCGCCGCGCGCGTGCAGGGCGTGGGCACGACCGGCATCCTCGTGCGCCACGTCACGCCGCTGTGCATGTCGTCCGTGATCGTGCGCCTAACGCTCGACATGGCCGGCATCATCCTGACCGCGGCCGGGCTCGGCTTTCTCGGTCTCGGCGCGCAACCGCCCACCCCGGAATGGGGCGCGATGATATCGCTGGGCCGGCAGTACCTGATCGTCCAGTGGTGGGTGCCGACCGTTCCCGGCATCGCGATTCTTGTCGTCAGCCTTGGCTTCAACCTGCTCGGTGACGGCCTGCGCGACGTGTTCGACCCGAAGAGCGGAAGCTAGCCGATGCGCGACTCCCCGCTGTTACAGGTCGATGACCTGCACGTGACATACCACACTCCGACCGGCCTGGTGCACGCGGTCAACGGCGTCAGTTTCGAACTCGGCCGGGAAAAGCTCGGCATCGTCGGCGAATCGGGTTCCGGTAAATCGCAGACCGGTCGCGCGATTCTCGGTCTGACGGCACCTGGCGGCGTGGTTCGCGCGAAGCGCCTGCAATACGACGACATCAACCTGCTCAACGCGGACCGGCGCACCCTGCGCCAGGTGCGCGGCGGCTGCATCTCGATGATCATGCAAGACCCGAAATACTCGCTGAACCCGGTGATGACGGTCGGTCGGCAGATCGAGGAAGCCTATTTGATCCACAGCCGGACAACCCAAAGCGAGGCGCGCGAACGCACGCTGGCGATGCTGCGCGCGGTCAAGATTCGTGAACCCGAACGCGTCTACCGTGCTTACCCGCACGAGGTTTCCGGCGGCATGGGTCAACGCATCATGATCGCGATGATGATGATTCCGGAACCCGACATCATCATCGCCGACGAGCCGACCTCGGCCCTCGATGTCACCGTGCAGCTGCAGGTGCTCGCGGTGCTCGACGACATGCTGAGCTCGCGTGGTACGGGCCTGATTTTCATCAGTCACGATCTGAACCTGGTCGCGTCGTTTTGCGACCGCATCCTGATCATGTACGGGGGTCGAGTCATGGAAGAATGCCGCGCCGACGAACTTGACCAGGCCCGCCACCCCTACACGCGCGGCCTGCTGAACTGCCTGCCTCGCCTCGACGGCAGCCAGGACGCGCTGCCGGTGCTCAAGCGCGATCCGGCGTGGCTGGTCGCACCGGAACCAGGGCAATGATCGATATACGCAACCTCGAGGTCGTCTTCGGTCACGGCAAGCACGTTTTTCACGCGGTGCGCAACCTGTCGCTCGAGGTTGGCGCCGGTCAGTCTTACGGCCTGGTCGGTGAATCCGGTTCGGGCAAGACCACGGTGCTGCGCGCGCTCGCCGGTTTGCTCGACCGGGTCGCGCGGGTCGACGGCAGGATGACCGTCGCCGACGAATTGCTGGGCCGGAAGCGCTCGAAGGCTTTCCGCAGGCGCGTGCAAATGGTCTTTCAGGATCCCTACGGTTCGCTGCACCCGCGGCATACCGTGGACACGATTCTTGGCGAGCCGGCGCGCGTGCATCGCCTCGACCGGATCAAGGAGCGTATCGTCAGCGCGCTCGAGGAAGTCGGACTCGACGCGTCGTTCCGCTTCCGCTACCCGCACCAGATCTCGGGCGGGCAACGCCAGCGGGTATCCATCGCGCGCGCCCTGATTACCGACCCCGATATCGTACTGCTCGACGAACCGACCTCGGCGCTCGACGTTTCGGTGCAGGCCGAAGTGCTGAACCTGTTGACACGCCTGAAACGTGAACACGGTCTAACCTACGTACTGGTCAGCCACAACCTGTCGGTGATCGCGCACATGTGCGAAAGACTGTCGGTAATGCAAAACGGCGCCGTGGTCGAAACCATGAGCGTGCAGCAACTGCGCGAACACAGCTCGACCATGCCGTATACCAGGCAATTGCTCACCGCCAGTCTCGGCTACGATCGCGCCGCGATTGACGCGTTCGAGGAATTCGCATGACCCCCGCCCCGAATCTCGGCCCGGAGTAAAGATTATGGCGCGCATCGCCGTCGGCGGCATACAGCATGAAACCAACGTGTTTGCGCCCTACCCGGCGGAGTACCCCATCTTCGCGCAGCGCGACGAGTGGCCGCCCCTGTGTCGCGGCGCGGAAATGCTCGACGAGGTGCGCGGCATGAACCTGCCGGTGACCGGTTCGATAGAGCGCCTGCAGGCCCTCGGGCACGAAGTCCTGCCGTTGCTGTGGTGTTCGGCAACACCCTCGGCGAAGGTGACCGAGGACGCTTTCGAACGCATCATGACGATGTTCATGGAGGACCTGGAGCGGCAGGCGCCAATCGACGGCGTCGTGCTCGACCTGCACGGCGCGATGGTCTGCGAGCACGCGTCCGACGGCGACGGTGAACTGTTGCGCCGCTTTCGCGCCACGCTCGGCGACGCCGTGCCGATCGTCGCGACGCTCGATCTGCACGCCAACATCAGCGACCAAATGGTCGCCGAGGCCAGTGCGCTCGAGGCTTACCGAACTTATCCGCACGTCGACATGGCCGACACCGGCGCGCGCGCCGCGGACTTGCTCGACGCGCTGCTACGGCGCGGCCTGGCGCGCTTCCCCGCAACCGCGCTGCGGCGTACCGATTTCCTGATTCCGCCCGTGTTCGGCTGTACGCTGGTCGACCCGGCCAGGGTAATCTACGCGAGTTTGCGCGAAATGATCGGCGGCGAGGTCGTCGGCCTCTCGCTGGCCTGCGGTTTTCCGCTGTCCGACGTGCCCGAGGCCGGGCCCGCACTGGTCGCTTACGGTCTTGCGGCGGACGCGGTCGAGGTGGTCGCCGATCGATTGCTCGCCGAGATCGAACAACGCCAGAGCGAGTTCGACGGCAAGCTCTACTCGGTCGACGAGGCGATCAGCACGGCGCTCGGACAGAACGCCGCGGGGCCGGTGATCCTGGCCGATTCGCAGGACAACCCCGGCGGCGGCGGTGCGGGAGATACCACCGAGATCATTCGCGCGCTGGTCGATCAGGGCGCGAGCGGCGCGCTGGTCGGTGTCATCAACGACGCCGCGGCCGCCGCGGCCGCGCACGCCGCCGGCAGCGGGGCGACCATCGAGCTTGACCTCGGCGGCAGGTCCGGCGTCCCCGGGACAAAACCCTTCACCGCCAGGTTCAAGGTGGTCGCGGTCGCCGATGGCCGCTTCGAAGCCAGCGGGCCGATGCTCGCCGGCGCGGCGATGGATCTCGGTCCGACCGCATTGCTCAAGGTCGACGGCGTGCACATCGTGGTCGGTTCGAAGGCGATCCAGACGATGGACCGGTCCATGTTTCGCCACCTCGGTATCGAACCCGCGCAGCAGCGGATTATTGCGCTGAAGAGCAGCATACACTTCCGCAACGATTTCCAGCAGATCGCAAGCGCGATCCTGCCGGTGATCTCGCCGGGACCGGTCATGGTCGACCTGTCCACGGTACCCTTCAAGGATGCGCGCCTGCGACGCCTCGCGCGGCCTGGCTGAACGGCGAAACCAGCGGTCGGCTGAACGGCCCGCCTGCAAGCATCGACCGCATTCGTTTAAATGGGTGATCCAACCGCGCAACGACCTGCGTAAACTCAGCACATTCAAACTGACAAGGTAACCATGACAGAACATAAACTGCCAGAGCTCCCCTACGCCCGAGACGCGCTCGAGCCGCACATTTCCGCGGAAACCCTCGACTATCATTATGGCAAGCACCACGCCGGTTACGTCGACAAGCTGAACGCGCAAATCAGGGACAGCGAATTCGCATCGTCATCGCTGGAAGACATTATTCTCAAATCCTCGGGTGGCATTTTTAACAACGCTGCGCAAATCTGGAATCACACTTTCTACTGGAACTGCCTGAGCCCGCAGGGCGGCGGCAAACCTGGCGGCGACCTCGGCGCTTCGATCGAGTCGAGCTTCGGCAGTTTCGAGGCTTTCCAGGACGCTTTTGCCGAGGCCGCGAGCGGAAACTTCGGCTCGGGCTGGACCTGGCTGGTGAAAAACAGCGACGGCAGCATCGAGATCGTCAATACCGACGACGCCGGCAACCCGATGACCGAAGGCAAGCAACCGCTGCTTACCTGTGATGTCTGGGAACACGCCTATTACATCGATTACCGCAATTCCAGGCCAAATTACCTCAAAGCATACTGGCAACTCGTAAACTGGGCCTTCGTCGAGCGAAACTACGCCGCCTGAACCCGCTTTTCCCCGGCAGACGCGCTGCCCGCCTGCCGGGGAAAGCGCATTGCACGGCCATTCTGGCCGAATCGACGAAGTTTTGACTCCCCCCGTGAAAAATCGGGCCCGAACGGGCCAAAAGATCGCTTTTGCTGTCGACTAAAGCACATTTTGGGCAAAAAAATGGTGTATATTATGGGCCTTCCGCAGGGATACTAAGCCTATCACTATAAGAACTCGTAATGCTTGATCTAGGAAGTCCGCCAAATTCGGTGATTGAATCAATGGAACTGGTTCGACTGCCTAGCCCCCCGCAGGTACTCAGCAGGCTGCTGGATATCTGTCAAGATCCCGACAGTACCGTTGAAGACCTCGCCGAACTGATCGGCACCGACGCGGCGCTGACCAGCAACCTGATCATGGCGATCAACTCGCCGGCATTCGCCATCCACCAGCCAGTCAATGATCTCGAACACGCAATTACGCTGCTCGGCCATGGCCTGGTCAAGACGCTGGTCGTCACTTCGTCGATTCAGCAGCTGTTTGCCGGCCTGGTCAACACGCGCAAGGAATTCGTCTGCAACGCCTGGCTGGACTCCCTGTACTGCGCCGAATTCGCGCGGCATTTCGCCGATGCACTGGATTACGCGCATCCGGAAGATGCCTATGTTGCCGGGTTGCTGCATGATTTCGGGCAACTCGTGTTCGATACCAAGTTCCACGAGCAGTACGCCGAGATCCGCAGTCTGGCCAGCGAATCCGAAATGCAGGCGAGGGAAATCGCCGTATTCGGCATCAGTCATACCGAGCTCAGCGCGGCAATTATCGAACAGTGGCCGAGCCTGAGCCCGGCAATCGCCGACGCGGCGCGTTTCCACCACGAAAGTGAGGAACAGCTGCAGGGCTGCGACATACTGTGCCAGATCGTTGCCGAATCCAGCCAGGTCGCACTGCAGTGGAGCCGCACCGGAAAAGCCGATAGCAAATGGAAATCGAGTCTTGTCGACGAAGCCGACCTGAACGTCATTTACAGCGGCGTTCGCGATCGCATTGCCGAAACCACGAAACGCCTCGGCATCTCGCAGTCCCGTTCGGGCAGCCTGAGCCAGGCCCAGCTCGCGCGCGATATCGAAAAGGAAACCCTGCGGCTCGCGCGCCGTATCCGGGACGCTTCGCTGATCAAGGTGATCAATCCCGAGGAGAGTCATGCACACCAGGCCGAAACGCCGCGTGAACTGCTGCTCAGGGTTGCGCGCGAGATGCAGTTACTTTTCGGTATCGCGGACGTCGCGCTCCTGTTTCCGGATTCGGAAGAAGGTGACTACCTGATTCTGCACGAGGTTAACCATCCGCAACCGCTGAGCAAATTCACCGTCGAGAATAACAAGAGCCTGATCGTGCGCAGCTATCTCGATCGCAAGAGTTACTGGATCGAACCCGACAACAAGCTCGACACGACACCGCAGATTGCGGATCGCCAGATCGTGCGCCGGTTGAACCACGAGCTTGCGTTCAGCCTGCCGCTGGGCCATGGCGACAACGTGATCGGTACGGTGCTGATCGGTGCGAACAAGGCGCAAAAGCGTTCGCTGGACAACCTGGCCAAGTTTATTTCGGGTTACCTGAAAAACGTCGCCGACCGCTGGCTGATGCAGTCGCGGATCGCGCAGCAGCAATCATCCAGCGAGGAAATGAAGAAAGAGCAGGAGCAAAAGGATATCGAAAAGCTCGTGCACGAAATTGGCAATCCGCTCAGCGTTATCGGAAACTATATCGATATCATCAAGGGCAATTCGTCCGGCGGTGTCGACAATGAGAAGGAAATTGCAATTCTGAAGGAGGAGTTGCAGCGCATCAGTCATATCGTCGCCAGTTTCAAGGAAGCAAAAACATCGACTTCGCAGACGGTCGAAATCAACGAGGAGCTGAAGATGTGCGTGCCGCTTTACGTGAACTCGATCAGCCGCGGCAAAGAAGTGCAGATTCACTGGCATCTCGACGAAATCGGCGCCGAGGTCGAAATCACGCGCGACGAATTGCGCCAGGTCGTATTGAACCTGGTCAAGAATGCGGTCGAGGCAACCCGCAATAACCCCGAAATCATCGTTTCGAGCCACCATTTCGTTAATATCGACGGCAAGGCCTACGCGCAGTTTACGATCGCTGACCGCGGGCGCGGCGTCGACGAAACTACCCGCCAGCTGCTATTTGCGAAAACCATTAGTACGAAGCGTGGCGCTAACCGCGGGCACGGCCTGTCGGTAGTGGCCGAAATCCTGAAAGACTTTGACGGACATATCAAATATATGGAAAACGAGGGTGGCGGTGCTACCTTCGAAGTGCTCCTCCCGTTACTGTTGGAAACCCAACCCGACGACCTGTGAACATGGATAACTTTCTGATATCTGACGAAGACAAGCCTGAACCAATCGAAAAACCCGTGTCCTTCCTTGTCGTCGACGACGATCCGCGCGCGCGCGAAAGCCTGGTTACGCTGCTGCAGCGAGAATGGACCGACATCACCGAGGCCGTCGACGGCGAAGAGGCCATCGCGCTGATTCAGAAGCGGCAATTCGACGTGGTTATTCTCGATCTGAACATGCCGAAAAAATCGGGCGACCAGGTGCTTGCATTCATCAAGGAGCACAACATCGCGACCACGGTCATCGTGCTCAGCGGCGAGACCTCGATCAACAAGGTTACCGAGGCCGTGCGTCTCGGCGCCTACGACATTTTTCGCAAGCCCTACAGTTTCGACGAACTCGAGCATTCGATTCGCAACGCGCTGGCCAAGCTGCGCGTCGAGGAGGAAAAGAAAGTCATCCAGAGCCGGTTGGCTCATTCCGAGCGTCTGCACCGTTACATGGTCGCCAATTCACCGGACCTGATTTACATCCTGAACCTGAAGGGCGAGTTCACTTTCGTCAACGACAGCGTGACCAAGTTGCTCGGTTACCAGAAATCTGATCTGCTCGGCAAACACTACAGCGAATTTATTGCCGACGAGGACCGCCTCAAGGCCGAGTACCTGTTCAACGAGCGCCGGCGCAAGAGCCGCTCGAATCGCATGGTCGAGCTGAACCTGAAATGCAACCCGGTCAACTCGGAAAAACCTTTCGAGGTTACGACTCGTCCAATCGAGCTGAACTCGATGGGAATCTACGCCATCGACTCCAGGGGCTCGAAAAAAGTCAGCACTTACCAGGGCACCTACGGCGTCGCGCGCGATATTTCGAGCCGCAAGAAAGCGGAAAAAATGATTACCTACCAGGCTTACCACGACCTGCTGACCAGTTTGCCTAACCGCGCGATGCTGCACGACCGGCTCGACCTGGCGATCAAGCAGGCCGAACGCACCGGCGAGACGCTGATCGTGATGTTTCTCGACCTCGATCGCTTCAAGCTGATCAACGACAGCTTCGGCCACATGGTCGGCGACCAGCTGCTGGTCGAGATTGCCGGCCGTCTCAAGGCCGAAATCCGGGAAGGTGACACGCTGGCGCGCCTCGGTGGCGACGAGTTCATGCTGCTGCTGCCGCAACCGACGACGCGCGAGCAGGCGGAACGCGTTGCGCAGAAATTGATCGCCAGCCTGCAGCAACCGTTTTTCCTGAAGAACAAGGAAGTCTATATCAACGTCAGTATCGGCATTTCGGTTTTCCCGGTCGACTCGCACGATATCAATACGCTGATCAAGAATGCGGATATGGCGATGTACGAGGTCAAGGCGACCGGTAAAAACGGCTACGCCTTTTACGACTCGCGGCTCGAGCACGCCGCGGCGGAAAAGATCTCGATCGAGAGCGGCCTGCGTAACGCGCTCAAGAACAGCGAACTGGAAATTTTCTACCAGCCGCAGTTCGATGTCGAAAGCCGTCGCATCGTCGGCGTCGAGGCCCTGTTGCGCTGGAACCACCCGCAGCTCGGCCTGTGCGCGCCGAGTTACTTTATCGAGCATGCCGAGGAGTCGCGCATTATCGAGCAGCTCAGCGAGTGGGTGCTAAACCGCGTTGCCAACGACCTGTTCGGTCACCAGGGTTTTATCGACAGCGGGATCAAGGTCAGTATCAACCTGTCGGCAACCGATATCCGGCAGAAAAACTTTCCCGAAAACCTGGTCTCTTTTACCGAAGCCTTCGGCATCGACCCGAAGCGTCTCGAGATCGAGATCACCGAGAACATGTTCATGAGCGACATCCAGGCCTGCACGCACAAGTTGCAGGTCCTCTCCAACCGGGGTATCTCGATCGCGATCGACGACTTCGGCACCGGCTACTCGTCGCTGAACTACCTGCGTGAGCTGCCCGTGGACACGGTCAAGGTCGATTACTCGTTCGTCTCCGAAATCGAGCATTCGAAAAAAGGCGCGGCGCTGGTCGCGGCCATCGTCGGCATGGCGCAGGGCCTGGGCATCGCTATCGTTGCCGAGGGCGTCGAGAACGAAATCCAGTCGAACTACCTCGAGAAGCTCGGTTGTCACACGATGCAGGGCTTTTATTTCAGCAAGCCGCTGCAAGTCGAGGAATTTCTGCACACCATCGCGACGCAACAACCGGACAGCGCTAGTCTGAGCAGCGCCTGAAACCGACCCCGCGGCCGTCGTTTCAACAGGTGGAATGAAACAGGCCGCCGACCTTCTTGCCCGCGGCGGCAAGCGCATTATAAATTTCCGCAGCCGCAGCGGTTTCCGCGACATGGACTTCGATTCCCGAGCGTTCGAGCAACTCGATGGTTTCCGGGCAGGTTTGCAGCACCAGCTGCATGCCCCGACTCAGCACGATAGCCTCGCAACCGTTAGCGATTAGTTCTTCGACGTCGGCGGGCTGAATGCCGGGCACGTGACGCGTGCCGGTCTCATTCCAGTTCCATGCGCGACCGCCACCCGGCCAGAGCTTGAAATCCTTGCCCTCGCCGACGCCGTCGATCTTCATATGGCCCCAGCTGATCTGGTCGATGCGAGGCGATCGACGCTCGTTACCCATGATCAATCCTCGCGGCCGGTATCCGTACGCATCGCTTCGACCTGCCGCGCGCGCGCTTCGCGAGTGCGCTCGATCCGCCTGATTTGCAGGTAGCCCCAGAACAGGATCATCAGGATCGCGACGACCAGCGAGCCGTATACCACGAGCGGCGATTTTGCCGTGGCCCAAATCACCAGCAGTCCGAGAAACAGCATTGCCACGAGATAGGTCAGAATGCGATCGTCGAGATAGGCAATGCTTTTTTTCCGCTGCTGTTGGACTCCGTCCTTGCCCGCAAGCTGCGAGCGCAGGATGCCGTCTTCCGCGTGATCGTCCATCTTCAAACCCTCGTTACGGTTACGCCCGGTGACGCCTGGCCCGCCGACCGCATCGGGTTATTCGGGCTGCCTCCAGGCCTGCCGCGGCGAACGTTCGTTCAGACCGCGGCGCTGCTTACTCCGGCGCCATGCCCTTGGCGGCGAGTTCGGCGATTGCCTCGTCGGTCTTTCCGATCTCGCCGACGCCCATTCCGCGCAGCACGTACGGCGCCTTGATGAACTGGATCGATTCATAGTCGACGATTTCGATCCGATTTCCCCAGGGATCGAGAAAATCCATGAATGGCCCCGGCAGCATCTCTACGCCCATCTCATTCAGCGCGGTGAGCACTTTGTCCCGGTCGTCGACCACGAGTCCAAAGTGGCGCTCGTCATCGGCCGCCTGGCGGCGACCCCGGGAAAAGTTCATGAATTGATCGCCCAGGTCGATAAACGCCATTTCGTCACTGCGGCTGCGCATTTCGAATTTGATAAAACCGGCGTAAAACTCGAGTGCCGCGTCGATGTCGTCGACTTCGAGCGCGACGTGGTTGATGCCGATCGCGCGGGCCCTGGTCTGCTTACTCATGGATGTCCTCGTTTATTTTGCGCGTTATTATAACATCTGCGCCGGATCTATCAGCCCGATCGCGTCGTCGTCACAGCGCCCGTTGTCACGATAATAAACGCCTCGTGAAACGAGCAGTTGTCGATGGCAGGAAAACCATGCTTGCGCCACCTGAAATCGCGGCGGCGATAAATTTCCGCCTCGACAATATTATCCTCCAGGATTTCACGCAGCACTACCCTGTATGGTTTACACTCCACAGGTCGGCCAGGCCGTTACACTGCTACCGAGACAAGATGTTTGACCTTCTAAAACAGGCTTGCGAAAGCGCGCGCAATGCCGGTTGCGAATTTGCCGACGCGCGTTTCCTCGCGATCCACAAACAACGGGTCATCTCGCGCGATCACGCACTGGCAGACTGCAGCGACAGCGACGATCGCGGTTTCGGCGTGCGCGTGTTGTATAACGGGGCATGGGGGTTCGCCTCGTCACCAACCTATACCGCGGCCGAGGTCGAGCGCGTGGTTGGCCTCGCGCTGCGCATCGCGCGGGCCTCGGCGAAGGCGTTGCGCGACGGCGGCGTACACTGGGCGCCCGAGTCGGCGAAAACGCTCGAGTACCGGTCGAGCTGCGCCGTAGACCCGTTCGAGGTGCCGCTCGAAGACAAGGCGGACCTGTTGATTTCCGCCAACGAGGTCATGCTGAAAAACCCGTCGGTGGTGCGCGCGCAGGGTTTCCTCTCGTTCAAACGCGTGCAGCGCTGGTATGCCAATACCGACGGTGCCGAGATGCACAGCGACGTCACCTCATCGGAAGCGACGATCTGGGCAATCGCGGTCGGTAACGACGATTTCCAGCAACGCAACTGGCGGGCACCGGCGAGCAGTCGCGGTTTCGAGGCTTACCCTAAACAGGACTTTCTCGTCGAGGCAGAGCGCGTCGCCGCCGAGGCCGAGGAAAAACTGTCGGCGAAACTCGCGCCCGAGGGCGAGTTCGATATCGTCACCGATTCGGAAAACCTGTCGCTGACGATACACGAATCGGTCGGCCATGCCACCGAGCTCGATCGCGTTATGGGCTACGAGGTATCGCTGGCCGGGGCCTCGTTCGTAACGCGCGACAAGATGGGTGAATTTCGCTATGGCAGCAACGCGGTCACGCTAATGGCCGATAACACGCTCGAGCACGGCCTCGCGACCCAGGGCTTCGACGACGACGGCGTGCCCGGTCAGCGCTGGGAAATCGTCAGGGACGGCATCTTCCAGACCTATAGCAGCGGCCGCGAGTTCGCGCATTACATTGGCGAAGAACGCAGCCGCGGTTCGTGCCGCGCCGACCACTGGTCGAGCATTCCGATCGTGCGGATACCGAACCTGTTCCTGATGCCCGGCAAGGAGCCGTTAACCCCGGAAGAACTGATCGGCGATATCGCTCACGGGCTTTATTTCGAGGGCATGGACAGTTTCTCGATCGACCAGTGGCGCCTGAACTTCCAGTTCGGCGGTAACGCGGTGTGGGCAATCAGGAACGGCAAGAAAGCCGGCATGCTCAAGGCCGCGCTGTATCAGAGCCGCACGCCGACCTTCTGGAACGCCTGCGACGCAACCTGCGACGAGCGTTTCTGGCAGCCGCACGGCGTCACCAACTGCGGCAAGGGCGACCCGATGCAGGTCGCGCAAATGACCCACGGCGCCGCGCCGACGCGGTTTCGCAAGATCCACATCTGCCGGGGGCGCGACGCATGAAACGCGAAACCGCACAGCAACTGGTCGGCTCGATCCTCGAGCTGCCGCACGACGGCGAATTGCAGGTGCACCTGCAGGGTATCGAACGGCTCGGCACGCGCTTCAATGCTTGCGCGGTCTCGCAAAACGTACTGCGCCAGCAGGCGACGCTGACACTGACCGCGCGACTCGAACAGAAGCGGACCGCGATCACGCTCAACAGCTTCGATGATTTCAATTTGATCCAGCGCAGCATCGAGCAGGTGTTCGCTACCTGCCGCCACATGCCGGACGACGAGGAAGTCATGCCCGCGGTCGGCGCGGTTAGCGAAAGCCGCGAACACGCCTGGAGCGAAACCGCCGAGGCGCTCGATATCGAAACCATCGGTTCCTGGGTCGCCGAGGCCTGCGCGGCCGGCGCCGGCGCCAAGATCGATCTCGCCGGCCTGCTGTCGCACACGCGCGGCTACACCGCCTATGCCGACAGCGCGGGTGGTTTCGCCCACGAGCGTTTCCATCGCTGCGACTTCCACGTCACCGCGACCGGTATCGCCGGCAGCGGCTGGGCCGAGCACCAGGGCATTTCGATCAGCGGCAACGACGTGAACCGGGCGACGCGGCGCGCGATCGACAAGTGCGCGGCGGCACAAGAACCCCGGGTCTTCGAGCCCCGCCCGGTAACGGTCATTCTCGAACCACAGGCGGTCGGCGACCTGATGTCGATGGCGGCCTGGTACGGTCTCGATCAACGCGCGGTCGACGAGGGCCGCTCGGCATTTTCCGGCTTCGACGGCGAACTCGGTTCACTGTCGCTTTAT
>JBFGQE010000023.1:0-19230 GCA_041564355.1 Gammaproteobacteria bacterium
CATGCCGATCGCGGGCTTGCCCGGGTCGAGCAGGGTCGGCTCGACGGGTCGATGCCGGACTGGCACGCCGACAGCAACCGATTGAGCGCCGCCACGCTCGCCAGGCGACTCGAGGACGGGCATGTCGACTGAGCTGGACAAGATCGAGTTGCGGCCGGCACGCCGCCAGTTTCTCAAGGGTGCGGCGGCACTCGCCGGCGCGATGCTTGCGCCCGGCATCCTGCTCTACCAGACCGGCCAGGCAGCTGCGGGCGGCGATCAATCGGTGCGCTGGGGCCTGTTGATCGACAACAACGCGCTCGACGAAGCCGATATCGATGCCTGCGTCGACGCCTGCCAGCGCGAACACGGCTGGAGCGTCGGCGCGGACTCGACCACCGATGCGCAATGGATACGCAAGGTCAAGCTGACCGACCAGGCTTCGGGCCACGTCAGTTTTCTGCCGCTGATGTGCCAGCACTGCGAACATCCGCCCTGCGTCGATGTCTGTCCCACCGGCGCATCGTTCAAGCGCGCCGATGGTATCGTGCTGGTCAACAAGCACACCTGCATCGGCTGTCGCTACTGCATGATGGCCTGCCCGTACAAGGCACGCTCTTTCATTCACGAGAACCTGAAGGACCAGCTGCCGGTTGCACCGCGCGGCAAGGGTACGGTCGAATCCTGCACGCTGTGCGTGCATCGCATCGATCGCGACGGCCGTGACGCGGTCCCGGCCTGTGCCGAGGCGGTTAACCGCGACGGACGCAGGCCGATCCTGTTCGGCGATCTGAACGATCCGGACAGCGAGATATCGCGTCGCCTGCGAGAGCTCGGCGCGCACAGCCTGCGTGCCGACATGGGGCTCAACCCCGGCGTCCGCTACCAGGGGTTATAGCGATGCCCGCAACCACACGCTATGCCGAAGTCCGAACCAGCAGCCCCGCTTACTGGGCGGTCCTGCTGACACTGGTGGCGATCGCACTGGCCGGTTTTGCCGCGGCGCATCACATGGACGTCGAAGGCCATCACGTAACCGGCATGAATAACCAGATCGTCTGGGGGCTGCCGCACGTATTTGCGATTTTCCTGATCGTGGCGGCCTCCGGTGCGCTCAACCTCGCGTCGCTGTCGTCGGTATTCGAGCGCCAGGCGTACAAGCCGCTGGCGCGTTTCTCGGCGATACTCGCGGTGGCGCTGCTGGTCGGCGGACTCGCGATACTGTTGCTCGATCTTGGTCGCCCGGACCGCCTGATCGTGGCGATGACCTACTACAACTTCAAGTCCATCTTTGCCTGGAACATCATCCTGTATATCGGCTTCATTCTGATCGTGATGGTCTATCTGTGGCTGCTGATGGAACGGCGCATGCAGCGCTACGGCAAGACCGCCGGCACGCTGGCATTGATCTGGCGCCTGGTGCTGACCACCGGTACCGGCTCTATTTTCGGCTTCCTGGTTGCGCGCGAGGCCTACGACAGCGCCCTGCTCGCGCCGATGTTCATCGTCATGTCCTTTGCCTTCGGCCTGGCGATCTTCATCCTGCTACTGACCTTCAGTTTTCGCCTCGACGGGCGTGAACTGGATGCGAGCCACCTGCAGCGACTGCGCAGGTTGCTCGGAATCTTTACCGCCGCAATTTTTTATTTCGTCGTGGTCTTTCACCTGACCAAGCTTTACGGCGCGCAAAACCATGCTTTCGAGCGCTTCATCCTGCTCGACGGCGGCGTGTATACCTTCCTCTTCTGGTGCGTCCAGATCGGCCTGGGCAACCTTCTGCCGCTGGCGCTGGTTTACCTGCCCCGTTTCGACGGATCTTCGGCGGCATTGCAGGCTGCCTGCCTGCTCGTCATTGCCGGCGCCTTCGCCCAGCTTTACGTCATTATCATCGGCGGCCAGGCCTATCCGCTGAATATTTTTCCAGGCTTCAGCGTCGAGAGCAGCTTTTACGATGGCGTCATCGGGAGCTACAGCCCCAGCCTGTGGGAATGGTTACTCGGGCTGGGTGGCGTGACCGCCGCGCTGCTGCTGGCTTTGCTTGCGCTGCGCGTGTTACCGATCCTGCCGGAAAAACTGGACGCGGAGGCATCCTGAACCATGGCCTCGATCCTGCTTTCCGCGGCGCATAAATCATCGGGCAAGACCACGCTCGGCATCGGTCTGTGCGCGGCACTCGCGCAACGCGGACTCGCGGTGCAACCGTTTAAAAAGGGCCCGGATTACATCGACCCGATCTGGCTCGGCATGGCCGCGGGCAAATCCTGTTACAACCTGGACTTTTTCGTCGCCGGTAAGCAGGCGACCATCGATGACTATTGCCATCGCGGCGGGGATGCCGATATCTGCGTGATCGAGGGCAACAAGGGCCTGCACGACGGGCTCGATCTCGACGGCAGCAACAGCAACGCCGCGCTGGCCAAAGCCCTGCACAGCCCGGTGATCATGGTGGTCGATGCGCGGGGCACGATGCGTGGTATTGCCCCGCTGTTAATCGGTTACCAGGTGTTCGACCCGGAGGTGAAGATCGCCGGCGTAATCGCCAACATGACCGGCGGCGAGCGCCACGTCTCCAAGCTGCGCGCCGCGGTCGAGGAATACACCGATATCCCGTTCCTGGGAGCGCTCGCCAACGCGCCGGAGATTGGCCTGAATGAACGGCACCTGGGATTGATCCCCGGCTACGAGGACCGCGACGCGAGGCGCAAGATCGACACGATCGCGCGGGCCGTGCGCGACCAGGTCGATCTCGACTTTGTGCTCGATCTCGCGCAGCTGGCAGAACCGCCAAGCCCGGCGACATCGCCGCTACAGTCCAGGGGTGAATTTCGCGGCCTGCGCATCGGCATCGCGCAGGATCGTGCCTTCGGCTTTTACTATCCTGGCGATCTCGAAGCCTTCCGCCAGGCGGGCGCGGAGCTGGTGCCGATCGATACGCTCGAAGATGAACGCTTGCCCGCGATCGACGGCCTGTTCATTGGCGGCGGCTTCCCCGAACGCCATGCCGCCGCGCTGGAGGCCAATCGAAGCTTGCGTGGCGAAATTCGCGCGGCGATCGACCACGGCCTGCCAACCTATGCCGAATGCGGCGGGCTGATGTACCTCGCCGAAAAGCTGGTCTGGAACGATCAATCCCATGCCATGGTCGGCGCGCTGCCGGCCGCTGCAATCATGCACGAGCGGCCCGCCGGCCGCGGCTATATCAGGCTGGACGAAATCGAGGGCGGCCATCCCTGGCCACCGGGCCGCGGTGCGCCAATGACGCTGCATGCGCACGAATTCCATTACTCGTCGCTGCAGGGCCTGCCCGCAGCGGGCCCGTTCGCCTACCGGGTGCTGCGTGGCAAGGGCATCCAGCAGCAGCGGGACGGATTCGTTCGACAGAATTTACTGGCTTCCTATGCCCACCTGCGCAATACCGTGTCGACTCCGTGGGTGAGCCGCTTCCTGCAATTCGTGCAGGCACACAAGACCCCGCTGGCGAGTCCCGCCGCCAAAGCGCTGTAGAGTAGCGATATGATCAGCCTGACTACTCGCGCCATCGAACAAATGATACGTTCCGCCGTCGAGGGCGGCATGGAGTCGGTTCCGTTGCGCATCGCGATCAAGGAACAGGCCGATGGCAGCTTTCATTACGCGATGGGTTTCGACGAACAGCGCCTGCCGGGCGACCATTTCGTCAATTTCGACGGCATCGACCTGGTGGTTTCCACCGCCTCCAAGGACCTGGCCGAGGGCATGACGATCGATTTCGTCGATCTGGAACCGGGTAAACCCGAGTTCATCTTTCTCAATCCCAACGACCCGACCTACGTGCCGCCGCGCAAATAGTCGCTGCTCGCGCCTGCTTCGCTAACGCCGCTAAAACGGTATACTGGCCGGATACAGTTAAATGAAACCGGCACATTCGCTTCACACCTCAACGATGACCCAGCACAAACCACAGCTCGCGCGGAAAGCAAACCTGCTGAATGCCTGGTTTGTCAGCCTCGACCAGGAAAAACGGCAGGGGTTGCGCAGCGGTCGCTTCCGCATACTGCTGCTGTCGTTGGCCCTGCTCGCGCTGTTGTCGATTCAACTGGCGCTCGCGACCGGATCCGCCCACCCGGTTTTATCCGCGTTGCGCGATTACGCTGCCTGGCTGATCGGGCTCGAAATCGGTTTGCTGGTGCTGCTGTTCTGGCAAATCTGGCGCGAATTGTTGCAGCCTCTGCTGCGCCTCTGCGACTGGGCCGACCTGATGCGCGGCGTGAACCTGGACGCCAAGGTGAAATTCAATCACGACAGCGATTTCACCGAGCTGGAGCGCGACATCAACATGCTCGGCGATATGATCAATAACCTGTCGCGCGATACCGAGATCCAGCTGCAAAAGCACACCGACTATATTTCGCGCGAGTCGCGGTCGCTGGCCATCCTCTACGAGGTGGCATCGTCGATCAACCTGTCGCACGACCTGAACGAGCTGTTCGTCAAGTCACTGGATTCACTGTGCAACAATCTCAACGCCACCGCCGGTATCATCCGCCAGTTCCGGGGCAAGAATAAGAAGGACATCGTTGCCGCGCACGGCGATATCAACCAGACATTCCTGATCAGCGCCGATCGCTTTCTGCCGATCCAGTACCCGTTCGACGATATCAAGCTCGACCGTATCTACCGCGTCGACCAGATCAGGCGCGAAACCGTGTTCGGCCCGAGTGCCGACCGGGCCGAGGAAAATCTGCAGGTGTTGTCGGTCCTGCTGCAGTATCGCGAGGGTATTCTCGGCGCGATTCACCTGTTCTTCGATAATCAGCAGGCCGCGGAACTGGAAAGTTACAGCGAACTGCTGCTCAGTATCGGCCAGCACCTGGGCAGTGCGGTGGAGAAATTTCGCCTGCTCGAAGAAGAGGCAGAGCTGCTGGTCATGCAGGAACGCACCCGCCTGTCGCACGAGTTGCACGATTCGCTCGCGCAAACCATTGCCAGCCTGCGCATCCAGATCCGGGTCATCGACGAAACCTTTCACTCCAACGACGAAAAAAGCATCTGGCACCAGATGGAGCGTATCGAGTACACCATCGACCAGGCGAATAACCAGCTGCGTGAGCTGATCGCGCATTTTCGGGTACCGATCAACGAACAGGGCCTGATCCCGTCGATCGAAGAAGCTATTCGTCGCAGCCAGGAAGAAACCGGCATCCCGATTTATTTTCAAAACGAATGGCCGGAACAGGAATTTACCGCCGACCAGGAACTCCACGTGCTGCGCATCGTGCAGGAATGCCTGGCCAATATCCGCAAGCACAGCGAGGCGGAAGTGGTACGCGTACTGCTCTCTTATCGCAACGGCAACAATATCGTCCTGATCGAAGACGACGGCATCGGCTTCGACGAATCGGCGATCGTGTCCGCGCACGGCCGTCACCTCGGCCTGAACATCTTGCGCGACCGCGCGCGCGAAATCGACGCCAGCATCGATATCGAAAGCGAACCTGGCGATGGCACCCGTATCAGCCTGCAGTTCAGGGCCGATACGCCGGAGCGCGTGCTGGAGTCAACCGGGTAAACCCATGGCCAGACGAATTTCGCTGTCGCGCGCGGCAAGGCTGGTCGGGGTAAAACGCGGCACGCTGCAGCAAAAAATACGCGCCGGGGAATTAAAAACCTTCGAGGGCGAGATCGTCCTCGCTGACCTGTTACAGGCCTACCCCAATGCGCAGATCGAGGATTCGAGCATGCTCGAGCGGGTCGAACAGATCATGGAACAGGCCACGTTCATCAACGCCGACGCGATGCTGCGCAAACCGGACAATTCCGCGTTAACCACGCGCGTCATGTCGTTAAGCGGCGAACTGGTGCGCAAGAAAAGGCTGGCGCGGCGTTACCAGGATTTTATCCAGTCGCTGCGGGCTGAAATCGAAAGATTGTCCAGCGAGCCGGACGGGATGGCGCAGCTGGCCCGCTGGGTCGACGCCACAACGGCTCGCATCGATGAAGACGATGCTACAATGGATCAACCATTTGCCAACGAACTGTTTTTACGCGTCATGTCAGCCCAGGCAACCGTTATACCCAGCGGCCACGAGTTTTTCATCGAGGGCGCCGAATCGATACTCGAAGCCGGGCTGCGCGGAGGCCTGGCACTCGACTATGGTTGCAGCAACGGTAATTGCGGAAATTGCAAGATTCGCGTGGTTTCCGGCGAGACGCAAAAAATCAGGCATCACGATTACGCGCTGTCCGAGGCGGAAAAGGGCCTGGGCTATATCCTCGGCTGTTGCAATACCGCGGTTACCGATATCGTCCTCGAAGCCGACGAGGCAAAGAGCACCGCCGATATCCCGACGCAGAACATTCCGCTGCGGGTGAAGAAAATTGACCGCCCCAACGATGACGTCCTGATTGTCAGCACGCGCACGCCGCGCACCAGTCGCCTGCGCTTTCTGGCCGGCCAGCGCGCAACGCTGTCGATAGACAACGTCGGTTCTGCTTTCTACCCGATCGCGAGTTGTCCCTGCGACGACATGAACCTGCAGTTTCATATCGAGATCACCCCCGGGGACCCGCTGTCTTGTTACCTGGGCGAGTCGGCAAGAGCCAACGACATGCTGACGCTCGAGGGTCCGGTCGGATCTTTCGTGCTGAATGAAAATTCTTCACGCTCGCTGGTCTTCATTGCTGAAGGCGTCGGTTTTGCGTCGATCAAGGGACTGATCGAGCACGCCATGGCGCTGGACGTCGCCGAACGAATCCTGCTGTTCTGGATCGCACAACGCGACGACGCGCGCTATTTGCAAAACCTGTGCCGCGCGTGGAACGATGCGCTGGACAATTTCGACTACATTCCGCTCGGGCCCGGCGACGCGGAGCATCTCGAGGATTTCCTGCTCGAGCGATTGCAGGCGGACAAGCCGGACGCATTTGATTACTATGTTTGTAGCGGTGACACACTGCGTGACCGAATGACGAGTTTTATTGAACAACAGAAGATCCCGCAGGGCCAGTTTCTGTTTGAAGCGATATAGCGAGAGAAATAAACCATGAGCCTGAGAATCCTGCTTATCGATGATCACATGCTGTTTCGCGAGGGGCTGATCAGCCTGTTGCAACGGCGCAATATCGAGGTGCTCGCCGCGGTTGGCGACGGCAATGAAGGCATCAAGCTCGCCCAGGAATTGGAACCCGACATCATTCTGCTCGACATGCGCATGCCGATCATGGACGGCATCAGCGTACTGAAGAAGCTGAAGAAACTCGGTCTCGAAATGCCGATCGTCATGCTGACCACCAGCTCCAACGAACAGGATCTGCTGGATGCGCTCAAGGCGGGCGCCAGCGGTTACCTGCTGAAGGACATGGAACCGGACGGCCTGGTTTCCGCGCTGCGCGACATCAACGCGGGCAAGACCGTCGTCGCCCCGCCGCTCACGTCGGTGCTGGTACGCTTCGTCAAGGGCGACATGACCGTGACCCAGAGCAAGGGGCCGTTCAGCGAATTAACCCCGCGCGAGAGCGAGATCCTGGAGCTGATGGCCGAGGGCCAGGGCAACAAGCTGATCGCGCGCAATCTCGGCATCTCCGATGGCACGGTCAAGCTGCACGTCAAGGCGGTGCTGCGCAAATTGAACGTGCATTCACGCGTCGAGGCGGCGGTGATGTATATCGAGTACAATCATCGCGTCGCGGAACCGACCGACGAATAGACTCAGGCGATGCCGGGATTGCCGCTTACGTTCCTGAGCTTCGGCGTATTCAGCTTGTTGATGCGCACCGTATCTTCCCGCCGCAGGTAATCGGCGACCAATTCCCAGATGGGTACGCCCGGCGATTGCGAGCCGACGGTTGCCCAGCCGGCAACCTTGTAGTTCCTCGACGCATCGATGGGCGTGCCGTCGTCTAGCTGCATATTCGAAATTCGTTGGCCGGCGCCGGCAGCCGGATCCATCACGTAATCCATCCCGCCCAGGCGCACCATATCGCCGCCCTGCTGGTAGTAAGGATCCGGGTTGAACAGGTTGTCAGCGACATCCTCGAGAATCAGCTTGAGATCCGCGCCGCTCATATCGCGGACATAGGTCTCGGGATAAGTTATGCAGGTCTGGTCCATCACGTGTTCGAGGGTGATTTTCTGCCCCGATAGTACCGTGGTGCCCCAGCGGAAACCCGGCGACAGGGAAATTTGCGCATCGCTTTCGACGCGCAGCGCATCGCAAATTACCTGGTCGAAGGTGCCATTGAAATTGCCCCGCCGGAAGAGTACGTCGTCGGCCACCGCCAGCTCTTCCTGCAACTGTTCGAGATAGGGCCGACGTGACTTTTCGATATGCGCCGACATCGCCGGATCGGCCTCGAGCAGGTTGGAAAATACCGGCAGCAAACGATAACGATAGTCGCGCAGCTGCTTGCCCCGAATATCCAGGTCCATGACACCGAGGAACTTGCCGTTCGACCCGGCATTGGTCACCAGCGTCTTGCCTGCCGGATTCGATACCGGGATTGCGCCGGGTACGCCGTCATGGGTGTGTCCACCGAAAATCGCGTCGATACCGGTCACCCGCGACGCCATCTTCAGGTCCACGTCCATGCCATTATGCGATAGCACGATCAGCGCATCCGGATTCTCCTCTTCCCGCGCCTGGTCGACGATTTCCTGCATGCCGTCCTCGTTGATGCCAAAGGTCCAGTCGGGGATGAAGCGTTGGGGGTTCGCGATCGGCGTATAGGGAAAAGACTGGCCGACCACGGCGATACGCAGATCGCCCATTTCGCGAATCGTGTAGGGCTTGAAGACGTGCCCGGTATCCTCATTGAAATCACCGACATCGGCAAGTTCGTAGTCGAACAGTGCATCCTCTTTGACCTTGCAGTTCTGGCTGACGAACTCACCTTCGAACAAACCGGCATTATCCAGCACTTCCGTGGCCAGGTAGGTAAATTCCCAATGCCCGGTCATGACATCGACGCCGAGCTGGTTGCAGGCTTCGACCATGTCGCGTCCCCGCGTCCAGTAGGCGGTACCCGAGCCCTGCCAGGTATCGCCGCCGTCGATCAGTAATGACTGTCCCTGCGCATATTCGGCGCGCAGTTTTTTCACCAGGGTCGCGAGGTGCGCGAAACCACCGACCTTGCCGTAAATACGCGCGGCTTCCTCAAAATCCAGGTAGGTGTAAGCGTGCGCCTCGATACCGCCAGCCGGTATGCCGAACTGCTCGAGCAGGTTGCGCCCGACCAGGTGCGGCGCCTTGCCGAGGGCGGGCCCGATGCCGAGATTAACGCTGGGTTCGCGGAAGTAAACCGGATTCAGCTGCGCATGGCAATCGGTAAAATGCAGGATGCGTGCGTTGCCGAAAGCCGGCATATCATAAAGATTCGAGCCGTCACCGCCGGAGGCAAATCCAGCCCTCGGGAATATGCCGGCCGCGCCGGCCAGGCCCATCAGTCTCATAAATTCTCGTCGATTCAGGTTCATCGCGATTCCCCCTCAGGTAAATAGTTTGGCCAGCTCGCCCAGGTCCTCGACGACCAGGTCGGGATTGCAGTCGTGAATACTGTAACCATGGTTATAACCATAGGGCACGCCGACGATCCCGAAACCAGCGGCGCGCGCGGCAAGCACGTCATTTTTCGAATCACCCACCATCAGGCATTGCGCGTAGTCGAGTCCGAAGTGATCCGCCGCGTAGTGCAGCGGCATCGGATCGGGCTTTATTTTCGCGGTCGTGTCACCGGCGATAACCAGTTCGAAGAATTCGTCCAGTTGCAGTAACTCGAGCAGGCGCCGGGTAAAAAGTCCGGCCTTGTTGGTCACGCAGCCGATATGCAGATCAAGCCCGGAAAGCTGCAGCAGGCATTCGCGCGCTCCCGGGTAGACCCGGCTATGCACGCTGATATTGTCGGCATAGAGTCGGCGGAAAACTTCGAGCCCGGCGCGTAGCGATTCCGCATCCGGTTCGGCCTGCATTTCGCCGGTCAGGAAGCGCTTGACGAAACGCTCGATACCGTTGCCAACCCAAGCGCGCGCGGCGTTCTCCTCCCGTGGCGGCAGACCCAGCTCGCGCAGCATTGCGTTACCGCACCAGGCGAGGTCCGGCAGGCTGTCGACCAGCGTGCCGTCCAGGTCGAACAGCACCAGCCTGATGCGGCCGAAGTCGATCGGAGCCGCGGCCGGTTGCTCCGACGCGCCGGGAGTATCGGGTTTCGACCCGCCGGGCTGCAAGGGCGACAACATATCAACCCGGTCCGTCGCGCCGGTGCGCGTGCCTGCCCGGACCCGGAAAACCACGGGATAGGTTCATTTTCTCCTCATCGATTCGATCCGGCCGCTTAAGGCAGGCCACGATCGATTCAAACTAGCAAATGACGCCGGGCAAGTTAATAACCCGATGGTAATAGTTCCGCTTATCTCCGTTCAGGCGGTCAGCGCCGAAAAAACCCGCGGCAGGCGCTCCGGCAGCCGCTCGATATTATCGACAATGGAATAGCGATTGCCGCCGAAGATCCGGGACACCCAGGCGTCGGCGTTCGGATCCAGCGCCAGGCAGTAGCTGTGAATACCGCGCGCGGCCAGTTCCTCGACCGCGTGGCGCGCGTCCTGGCGTAAATACTGCGGGTCTCGTTCATCGATATCGGCCGGCTCGCCGTCGGTGATCAGCAACACCAGCCGCTTGCGACTGGTCTGCCGGTCGAGATGCCAACCGGCGTGGCGCAGCGCCGCGCCCATGCGTGTCGACAACCCGGCCTGCATACCGGCCATGCGCGCCCGCGCCGCGTCATCGTAAGTTTCGGTAAAATCCTTGAAACGATAGTAGCGAACGTCATGCCTTCCGTCCGAGGCAAACCCGTGCACGGCAAAATGATCGCCGATCGAATCTACCGCCCAGGCAAGTAAACCGGTCGCTTCACGCGTCAGGTCGAGAATGCTCGGTTGCTCGAGATAACCCTCGTCGTTCTCGCCGAGCTCACCGACCCGGTCGTTGGTCGAGGCCGACAAATCCATTAACACGAGCATCGATAAATCGCGCAAATGCCGCGTGATGCGGATGTTGACCCGCGGATCCGGCATGACGCCGCGCCGAATATCGACCATCGCGCGCACCGCGGCGTCGATGTCGAGCTCATCGCCATCCTCGAACCTGCGCCGGCGCACGATACCCTGTGGCTGCAGCGCATCGATCAGGTGCCTGATCCGGTTCGCGACCGGTTTATGGCGCTCCAGGATTTGATCCATGATGTTCGGGTCGCCGCGCTGCTGGCGCCGTTCGATCACCGTCGTCCACTCGGGGCGCGCCAGCTGGACCTGGTAGTCCCACTCGTCGTAGTGATACGGTACAGACACCGCTTCCACGCCCTCGGATTCGTTGTAACTGACGCCCTGGTCCTCGTAGGGAAACAACTCGGTCGGTAAAACCCAGACCTCCTGCGGACTACCATCATCGAGTTCGGAATCGATTTCGTTGACCATTTCCATCAGCGATACCTTGCGCCGCAGGGTTGGCTGGCGCCAGACGGCCTGGCCGAATACCTCCCGCTTCGCGGCTTCGATATCGAATTGCCGACTAAAGCGATTATCGTCACGGTAGGGAATCGGCAACGACTGCAATACCCGCAACGCGGGCAGCGGATGCTTGGCCTCGATCGCGTTAGCGCAGCGCAGGGCGAAGTCGATTAGCTTCGACGAATCGTCCGGATCCCGTTCGAGTAGCGTGCCGAATTCGAGCACCAGGTCGCGCATCCAGCCCGGGTCGTCGTCGCGAGCGCCGGCGAGCAGCGCGCGCACCAGGCGCAGCATTTGCGCCACCGCGGGATCCGCGCGCGAGTCCCGTGCCGCCATTGCCTGGTCGACGATACGCAGCCACAGGCGCCGTAATCCCGGGAATTGCCGATAGGCCAGGTACTCGATACGCGCATCCTCGAACAGATCGACAAAGCATTGCCGCGACGGGGATAAATCCTGATCCGCCAGCGCGCAACGGGTGTGAACCAGGTGCGCCGCCGCGTGCGCCGCGGCCGCGCGGTACAGGTCGAGACCGCTCACTTCGCCCCTGTGATCGAAGGCATCAGGCAGGTAGATCTGAAAGTCCTCGATGAATGGCCGACTGCCCTCGCGCGTCTCGAAATCGCCCGAGGTCGGGCGCATGAAAAATGCCCGGCCCCAGAGCGCGCGCAGGTAAAAGTTCAGCCTGCGCTGATTATCGACCAACAGGGTGCCGCGCCGCTCCTGCTTTAATACCGCCCGGGACGTCTCGCTGCGCAGGCCGAAAAAAGCGTGCTGGCCGTCGAAGTCGCGCGCGTAGGCCTGCGCGCCCCACATCGCCCAGCGGCGCAGGCCGCCCAGGGTCAATTTTGACAGCAATTCTTCCAGCACCTCGACCATCGGTCGCAATCCACGCGGCGCCCGGCTGGCGAGATGGTGCAGCAGCTTGAGAAAACCGCGCACGAGCTCGGCGTCGCCGAGGCGGTTCGCGGCCAGGGGTAAATGCGAGAGGATGAGCACCAGTACCGTGCCCGAGGTCAATGAGGCCAGCTGCATGATTGCCTCGATGACGTCTGGCAGAATATCCTCGCCGACCTCTTTCGCCACGGCCGGCATTTCCTGCACGTAGGTCATCACCAGGTCCGGTCCCTTGCCCAGCGTACACATCGCCTTGATCCCGACGAGGTAGTTCTCCAGTCCTTGCGGCGACAGCAGGCGCCGCGCCTCCAGGTAGGACGCTTCGACCAGTTCGACATTACCGACATCCGCACTGTCGATACATTGCAGGTAATCGGCAAGTTCGGGATGCATGCTGCGCGCGGACGATTTAAAAGTAGGTTTCGACCGCCGCGATCAGGGTGTCGCGCATGTCCGGGTCGTCGCTGAGCGGCGTGATCAGGGCCATCTGGCAGGCAGCGCGGGCGTCGACACCCTGGCCGATCAACTGCGCGGCGTAGATCAGCAGACGAGTCGACATGCCCTCGTCCAGTCCGTGACCCTTCAGGTTGCGCGAACTCGCACCGACCTGCACCAGGCGCTGCGCTGTCTCCGTATCGAGCCCGCCCTCATGGGCGACGATTTCGATCTCGACCTCGGCTTCGGGGTAATCGAAATCGATCCCGCCGAAACGCTGCTTGGTCGACTGTTTCAGGTCCTTCATCAGGGACTGGTAGCCGGGGTTATAGGAGATGACGAGCTGAAAATCGGCATCCGCGCGGACCAGCTCACCCTTTTTCTCCAGCGGCAGTTCGCGCCGGTGGTCGGTCAGCGGATGGATCACGACGGTAGTATCCTGGCGTGCCTCGACAACTTCGTCGAGGTAGCAGATTGCGCCGATCCGCGCGGCGACGGTCAGCGGCCCGTCCTGCCAGCGCGTGCCGTTGATATCGAGGAGGTAACGACCGACCAGATCCGACGCGGTCATGTCCTCGGTGCAGGCCACGCTGATCAGCGGTTTCTGCAGCTTCCAGGCCATGTATTCGACGAAGCGCGATTTACCGCAGCCGGTCGGGCCTTTCAGCATGACCGGCATGCGCACCGAGTAGGCGGCCTCGTAGAGTTCGATCTCGTCGCCGATTCCGCGGTAGTAAGGTTCTCGCTCGACCCGGTACTGATCCCGGTCGGGCTCGATGACCGCCACCGGTTCCGCCGCGCCCGACATGACTAGGCGCTCCCGGCCCGGTAAATAACCATCGACGTGCCCTGCGACTGCGCGTAGTTATCGTAGCCGATCAGGCGCACATGGTTGCCCGGATGCGCGGCATGACAGGCATCCGCTTCGCCAAGGATGGTCTCCACATCGGTCTCGCCGAACAACGGTAGTTTCCACATGTACCAGTAATGACCGAAAGCATTTTCCGGTTCGGTGTGTTCGATCGCGGGGTTCCAGCCCCTGGCGACGATATACTCCACCTGCTTGACCAGTGACTCACGGCTCATCTCGGGCAGGTAGGAAAAGGTTTCGAACTTGCGACTGGCGCTATCGTTCAGGCTGGACTGGTAATCTTGCATTTCGCTCATGACATTCAACCTCTGTTAATGGGTTACTCTTTCGATCGCGTCGAGGATTCGGGCCTGCATCCGGCATCTCACCGGTGCGCCACGTCGAGCTTGTCGACGGTGTCGAACTCGAACTTGATTTCTTTCCAGGTCTCCATCGCCGCGCGCAGCTCGCGGCTGTGCTCGGCGGCCGCGTTCAGGATATCCTTGCCTTCCTTCTCCAGTTCCCGGCCCTGGTTGCGCGCCTCGACGCAGGCTTCGACCGCGACTCGGTTGGCCGCGGCGCCGGCGGCGTTGCCCCAGGGGTGCCCCAGCGTGCCGCCGCCGAATTGCAGCACCGAGTCGTCGCCGAAGATATTGACCAGCGCCGGCATGTGCCAGACGTGGATACCGCCCGACGCGACCGGGAACATGCCCGGCATCGAGCCCCAGTCCTGGTCGAAGAAAATTCCGCGACTGCGGTCTTCCTTGATGAAGGAGTCGCGCATCAAATCGATCCAGCCCAGGGTCGCGTCGCGATCGCCCTCGAGCTTGCCGACGACGGTGCCCGAATGCAGGTGATCGCCGCCCGACAGGCGCAGCGCCTTGGCGAGTACACGGAAATGGATTCCATGATGCGGATCGCGGTCGATGACCGCGTGCATTGCGCGGTGTATATGCAACAACATGCCGTTATCGCGGCACCACTGGGCGAGACCGGTGTTCGCGCAAAAGCCGCCGGTGATGTAATCGTGCATGATGATCGGCGCGCCCAGCTGCTTGGCGTATTCGGCACGCTTGAACATTTCGTCCGGGGTCGGCGCGGTCACGTTCAGGTAATGGCCCTTGCGCTCCCCGGTTTCCTGCTCGGCCTTGTGGATGGCCTCCATGACGAAGTCGAAGCGTCGATTCCAGCGCATGAACGGCTGGCTGTTGACGTTTTCGTCGTCCTTGGTGAAATCGAGACCGCCGCGCAGACCCTCGTAGCAGGCGCGACCGTAATTCTTCGCCGACAGGCCCAGCTTGGGCTTGATCGTGCACCCCAGCAGCGGCCGGCCGTACTTGTTGAGCACGTCGCGCTCGACCTGGATGCCGTTGGGCGGCCCGTTGCAGGTCAGCACGTAGGCGATTGGAAAGCGCACATCCTCGAGACGCAACGCGCGCAGGGCCTTGAAACCGAACACGTTGCCGACCAGTGAGGTGAACACGTTGACCACCGAGCCCTCCTCGAACAGGTCGATGGGGTAGGCGACGAAAGCGTAAAAACAGCTATCGTCCCCCGGCACGTCCTCGATGCGATAGGCACGCCCCTTGTAGTGATCGAGATCGGTTAGCAAATCGGTCCAGACGGTCGTCCAGGTGCCGGTCGACGACTCGGCCGCAACCGCTGCGGCGACTTCCTCGCGCGGCACGCCGGGCTGCGGCGTTATCTTGAAGCAGGCCAGGATATCGGTATCGACCGGCTCGTACTCGGGCATCCAGTAGGTTTCGCGGTATTCCTTGACGCCGGCATCATAGGTTCGGTTCTTGGTCATGTGGGATTCTCCAACTCAGGCAGCACTCTGGCTGCGGGCGGGTTTAGGGTCGAGTTCGGCACGAGCGTAGCGGTCGGCCATCGAAGCGAGACTGAGCGGCACGATCCTCGCCGCCTGGCCGGCCGTGTCGAATTGCTCGAAGCGGTCGCGGCAAAGCTGTTGCATCGCCTCGAGCGCGGGGGTTAAGAATTTGCGAGGATCGAACTGGCTGCGCTCCTCGAGCGCAACACGGCGGAATGCGCCGGTCATCGCCAGCCGGCAATCGGTGTCGATGTTGACCTTGCGCACGCCGTGCCTGATGCCGCGCACGATTTCGTCGACCGGCACGCCCCAGGTTTGCGGCATCTCGCCGCCGTAGTCATTGAAAATGTCCTGCAGTTTCTGCGGCACCGACGACGAGCCGTGCATGACGAGGTGCAGTTCGGGCAGCCGCTGATTGATTTCCTGGACCACGTTCATCGCGAGAATCTCGCCGTCCGGCTTGCGGCTGAACTTGTACGCGCCGTGCGAGGTCCCCATCGCGATCGCAAGCGCATCGACCCCGGTGCGGGTGACGAAGTCGACCGCCTGCTCGGGATCGGTCAGCAGTTGCTCTTTGCACAGGCTACCCTCGAATCCGTGACCATCTTCCTGCTCGCCCTCGCCGGTTTCGAGCGAGCCGAGGCAACCCAGCTCGCCTTCGACCGAGACGCCGATGTCGTGCGCGATGCGGGTGACCTCGGCGGTAATCTCGAGGTTGTAAGCGTAGCTCGCGGGAGTGGCAGCGTCGGCCTCGAGCGAACCATCCATCATCACCGAGGTGAATCCGGCCTGCATTGCCGATACGCAGGTAGCGCGGTTGTTGCCGTGATCCTGGTGCAGGCAGATCGGGATGCGGGGGAACATTGCCTCGGCCGCCTCGACCATCTTGCCCAGCATGATGTCGCCGGCATAGCCGCGCGCACCGCGACTGGCCTGCAAAATAACCGGCGCATCGACCTCGCTCGCAGCGTTCATAATCGCAAGCACCTGCTCCATGTTGTTGATGTTGAAGGCGGGTACGCCGTAGGTATACTCCGCGGCATGATCCAGCAGTTGTCTCAACGTAATTCGAGCCATGAAACGATCTCCGGTTTAAATTTGCAGTATTCGACGCACTTCGTCGTAAACCGCGCGGGCGGTTAATCCGAAATGCTCGTATAAATCCGTGGCCGGAGCCGATGCGCCGTATCCGGTCAGGCCGATCATGCTGCCGCGCTCACCCAGCCAGCGCTCCCAGCCCATCGGTGAGGCGGCCTCGATGGCAACCCGGTAAGGGTTGCCGAGCACGCTGCGTTGGTATTCCTCGGACTGTTTGGCAAACAACTCCCAGCAGGGCATCGAAACGACCGCGATCTCGACACCGAATCTCGCCCCCAGTTCGGCCGCTTCCAGCGCGATTGCGACCTCGCTGCCGGTGGCCAGGATCGTGGCCTGGCGTTTCTCTCGCGGTTCGCGCAGCAGGTAGGCACCGCGCGCGCTCTGATTCTGCTGACGCGGAAGCTTGCGCAAGGCCGGTACCGCCTGGCGGGACAGGCATATTACCGACGGTGCATACCGCTCGCGCAGCGCGCATTCCCAGCACTCCGCCACCTCGACTGCATCCGCCGGACGGAAAACCATCAGGTTCGGCATCGCGCGCAAGGACGCGAGTTGCTCGACGGGCTGGTGGGTCGGTCCGTCCTCGCCGAGGCCGATCGAATCGTGTGTCATGACGTGCACGACGCGCTTGCCCATCAGCGCACCGAGGCGAATCGCGGGCCGGCTGTAATCGGCGAAGGCGAGAAAGGTTCCAGACAGCGGAATATACCCGCCATGCAGCGCAATCCCGTTCATTGCCGCGGCCATGGCGTGCTCGCGTACCCCGTAATGCAGGTAGTTGCCGCCGGGATTGGAATGACTGAAGGCCACCGCGTTTTCAGGGTGTGTACCGTTGGAGCCGCTCAGATCGGCGGATCCGCTGAGCAGCCAGGGTATTGCATCGAGCAATGACTCGAGCACCTGCTGCGACGACTGGCGCGTGGCAAGCGAGGGCTGCGTTTCGATAAACCGGTTTTTCAGGGCCTCGATGGTGGCATCGAAATCGACGCCGAGATCGCCGTTTTGCATTGCCTGGAAGCGCCGCCTGCGCTCGGCTGGCAGTTCTCCCAGCCGTTGTTCCCAGGCCAGGCGCTGGTTTTCGCCTCGCCGGCCACATTCGCGCCAGTGCTGCCGCAGCTCGTCGGGAATTTCGAACGGCGCACTGCTCCAGCCGAGCGCCTCGCGTGCCTGCGCGACTTCCTCTGCGCCGAGCGGCGCGCCATGGGTGGCGGCACTGCCCTGCTTGTTCGGCGCCCCGAATCCGATCACCGTTTTGCAGGCAATTATCGAAGGTTGCAACGTGCGCCGCGCCTGTTCGATCGCGGCGGCGATGGCATCCGGATCATGGCCGTCGACGTAGGCGGTATCCCAGCCGGCCGCCTGGAAACGATCCAGCTGTCGGGTCGACGTGGTCAGGTGGGTGGAGCCGTCGATGGAAATACCGTTGTCATCAAAAAGCAGGATCAGGCGCGACAATTGCAGGTGACCGGCGAGATCGATGGCCTCGTGACTAATACCCTCCATCAGGCAACCATCTCCGGCCAGCACGTAGGTATAATGGTTGACCAGTTCCTCGCCGAATTCGTGCGCGAGTTTTTCTTCCGCCACGGCCATACCGACCGCGGTCGCGATGCCCTGACCCAGGGGTCCCGTCGTCATCTCGATTCCCGCGGCATGACCGTATTCGGGATGTCCGGCGGTTTTGGCGCCGAGCTGGCGAAAATTCCTGATCTGGTCGATGCCCATGTCGCTGTAGCCCGTCAGGTGCAGCAAGCTGTACAACAGCATCGACCCGTGACCGGCGGAAAGCACGAAGCGATCCCGATCCGGCCAGTCCGGCTGACCCGGGTCGAACTTCAGGAAGTCGGCGAAGAGCACCGCGGCGACGTCGGCCATACCCATCGGCATTCCAGGATGTCCCGAATTGGCCCGTTGCACCGCGTCCATCGACAGCGCCCTGATCGCATTGGCCATTTTGCGCCGCGTATCGCTGTGCGTCGTATCGTTGACTACCCTGGTATCCATCAGTGACTGACCCCCTGGGCTCGACGTTTACGTTCGACCATTTGCAAAACCAGCGGCGTGAAGATCAACTGCATTGCGAGGTCGATCTTGCCACCCGGTATCACGATGACATTAGGTCGGGACATGAAACTGTTATGAATCATCGTCAACAAATAGGGAAAATCGATTCCCCTCGGGTTGGCGAAACGAATAACCACCATCGATTCGTCCGCGGTCGGAATCCAGCGAGCGATAAACGGGTTGGACGTATCGACGATGGGAACGCGCTGAAAATTGATGTCGGTATTGGTGAACTGCGGACAGATATAGCCGATGTAATCCGGCATGCGGCGCAGGATCGTATCGGTGATCGCCTCGGCCGAATAACCACGGGCAACCTTGTCGCGGTGGATTTTCTGAATCCATTCGAGATTGGTGACCGGCACGACGCCGACCTTGAGATCGGCATACCGCGCGACATCGGCCTCGGCGGTCTTGATAGCGCCGTGCAAACCCTCGTAAAACAGTAAATCGGTGTTCTCCGGCAGCGACTCCCATTCGGTGAACTGGCCTGGCTCGACGCCGTAGCGCTCGGCCTCGATTTCGTCATGGACGTAGTGCCGGGTCCGACCGGTGCCGTTTTCGCTGTACTCGCGGAATACGTTCTCGAGTTCCCCGAAC
>JBFGQE010000024.1:0-18668 GCA_041564355.1 Gammaproteobacteria bacterium
CACGTTGACGCGTGCCCGGGAGACGTCGACCAGCGAGGCCTGGGTGTCGATATCGTTGTTGGTCACGAACGACTGGTCCTTCAGTTTCAACAGGCGCTGGTACTGGCTATTATCCGAGTCGAACTGCGCGCGTGCTGACTCGAGGTTGGCCATTTCGGTGCGGTTATCGAGTTCGATTAGCAGGGTCGAGGCTTCGACATTGTCCCCGGAATCGAAATTGATAGAAGTCACCACGCCGGAAACCTCGGTCGTGATATCGACCCCCTGGAAGGCGACCAGGGTGCCGATTGCCTTCAGCCTTCGATTCCATTCCGCGCTCGCGGCCGTCGCCGCGGTGACGCTGATCGGAGGCGGTGCCTGGCTGCCGATCGCAATCTGTTCCTGGATTTGTCCGAACTTGACGTAACCCAGGCCGGTCGCCATCACCACGATAAAGGCGACCACGACGATCAGGCGAAGCCAGAGTCGCGGTTTGCCCGGCTGAGTATTGATTTGTGACAACTTATTTTCTCTTGTAGCGCTTTTGCAGAATCATTACGTTTGTCCGGCGGTTATCGATCAGCACGCGACCGGGCGCTTATCTTACAACGGCGCCGCCGTTCGAACCAATGTTTCGCCGGCCGACGGGTTGTTGGCAGGATTTCACCCGTTACCCCAGGGGATGATATCGAGTCGGTCTCCGGGAAGGGCAGTTGAGCGGGCGGTATCAACCGGCCAGGGGCGCATCCGGCCTGCGGCAGGCGAATACCCAGTGGTGCAAATGCGCTTCCTTTTGCGAAAACGGATAGGTACGAAACAGGCGCGATCGGTCGAGCCGCTGCCAGGCGCCGGCGGCATCCAGTTGCTCCATTCTTTCGGCGAAACCCTGTTCGTCGTAAGCGATTTGCGAAAGCGAAAAGACGAGGATGCCGCCGGGCCTTGTCAGGCGCAGCATGCCGTCGATAGACTCCGGCGGCGCATGCCCGTGGGTCAGCACGCCGGCCGCGACGACCGCGTCGTAGCCCGAATCGGGCAGTGTCACCTCGGCGGAAAGGTAGAGCCGGTGCAGGGCCTGGTAAACTCCTTTCTTCTCCGCCACGGCGAGCATGCCTGCGGACGGATCGAGCCCTTCGAGGTGGCGATAACCCATCTGGTGCAATACCTGAGCCATGTTACCGGTGCCGCAACCTGCATCGAGTATGCGGGCGTCGAAATCGGGCAGGTGGCGTCCGACAAAGCCGGTCGCGATTGCAATATAGGGGTTTCCGCTGGCCCAGAGCTGCTGATCGTAGTCCTGCGCCCATTCATCGTAAAGTTCGTCGAGCGTCGCGCGTTCACCGCCCGCGGAATATACCCGTTCCAGCCAGGTTTCCAGGTCCTCCATCAATTTCCCCTTTGCATGTCTGCCGATATAGCCGAAGATTATGCCCGTTAACTCCGCAACTCAACCGGTGAAAGGCTTGCTCCAACTCAGTGACCTCGATCAGGCACGGCTCGACGGCAAACTCGGGACCGCGCTGCAGTTTGCGATGCAAACCATCGTTACCGCGGCCCGTATCGATCGGGCCGAGGAACTCGTCGACATCAGCTTCGCGCATATCGACGCCTGCTTCTACAACGGCCGCGCGCACCTGGATTTCGTCAATTACCTGCTCGAGCACGGGGCGACGCTGGCGGTTCCGTCCTGGACCAACAATGGCCTGGTGTCACTAAACGACCTGTCCGTGCGCGATCCGCTCGCCAGCCGGGAGATGCACGAAGCGCGTGAATTGATGCGGGCCTACGTCAAACTGGGATGTAACCCGGTGTGGACCTGCGCACCCTACCAGTTGCCCGAGCGCCCCGGGCTCGGCGATCACATCGTCGGTTCCGAATCGAACGCGGTCAGCTTTTACAACTCGGTGATTGGCGCCCGCAGCAACAAGTACGGAGACTATCTCGACGTTTGCGCCGCGATCACCGGGCGCGTGCCTTTTACCCGGCTGCATCGCGATGAATACCGGGCGGCGCAAATCCTGTTCGATGTCGGCGGCCTGGCGCGGGCGGTTCGAGACAGCGACCTGTTTTATCACCTGCTCGGACATTTCGTGGGACGCGAGAGCGGACATCGGGTTCCGGCGATCTCGGGCTTGCTGCCGAGCTGCAACGAGGACGACCTGAAAGCAATCAGCGCGGCGGCGAGTTCTTCCGGCAGTGTTCCGCTGTTTCACGCTATCGGCATCACGCCCGAGGCCGGGACCCTGGAACAGGCTTTTCACGACAGGCAGCCGGAGCAGGTCGTCGACGTCAGTCTCGCCCAGCTGCACCAGGCGCGTAACGAACTCGGCTCGGATTCGACGTTGCCGCTGGCCGGGATCGCGCTGGGCACGCCGCATTTTTCGTTTACCGAGTTCGAACGCCTGGTGGCGGCGCTCGGCGAACGCAGCGTGCATCCGGACCTGGTTTTTTATCTGACCACGAGCCGCCACGTGTTCGCGCTGGCCGAAGCGCAGGGCTGGACCGATTTATTGAGCCGGGCCGGGGTCAGGATAATCACCGATACCTGCACGTACTTTTCTCCGGCGGTAAACGGTCTGCGGGGCAAAATCATGACCAACTCGGCAAAATGGGCATACTATGCCCCGGGCATGTTGCCCGTGGAGGTGCTGATCGGCAGCCTTCGCGAGTGCGTCGAGTCGGCGGTCGCCGGCGAGGTCGTGATTGACTCCTGGTGGGATGCATGAATGACACGAACCAATCAGTCGATGGCCGGGTCCTGATAAAAGGCACGGCCAGCGCCCTGGCACTGGTGCTCGAAGAGAGCCTGAGCTTCTGGGGTGGCTTCGACCCGGCGCGCGGCGAAATTATCGACGTGCATCATCCGCAGTTTGGCGAACGGGTCACCGGCAGAATTCTGTTTATTCCCGAAAGCCGCGGTTCGGCGGGAACGCCGGGAGGGATTGCCGAAACCCTGCGCAACGGCAGCGGGCCGGTTGCGTTCGTGCTCGGCGAGCCCGATGTCAACATCGCGGTCGGGGCGCTGGTGGCGAATCGGCTGTATGACCTGCGGGTACCGGTCATTCAAATATCTCGCGATGCGATGCGTCGGTTCCGAAGCGGTTCGCGCGTCGAAATAGGTTCCGACGGAAGAGTCGGTTGTAAGCTAGAGGATGACCGGGGCTAGTCGCCGGTAATCCTGCCACGCTGCGACTGGCTTTAGCTCACCGGGGACAGCATAAGGCCGGACTCAGGAGCGGCTGTCCATGGCTTTCAGGATCATCGCCTGGTCGATTTCTCCGACGACCTGGCCATCGTCATCGACCACGGCCAGTGGCCCCTCGTGCTGTATCGCGGTATCGATTAGCGAGTCCAGCTTGGCATTTTCGTTGACGGTTTCCGCGCCATTCGCGCCGATTGCATCGCTGACCAAACGCATGACCTTGCCGACGCTGAGCACCTTGTAACGCGGCACGTCCTCGGTGAATTCGCGCACGTAATCGTCTACCGGGTTGGCGACGATCTCCTCGGGAGTCCCGATCTGCACCACTTCCCCATCCTTCATGATTGCAATGTGGTCACCCATCTTGATGGCTTCGAGAAAATCGTGCGTGATGAAAATCATCGTTTTGTGCACCTCGGCCTGGATATTGAGCAACTCGTCCTGCATTTCTCGGCGAATCAGCGGATCCAGGGCACTGAACGGTTCGTCGAAAATCAGGATTTCCGGATCGACCGCCATCGCTCGCGCCAGGCCCACGCGCTGCTGCATGCCGCCCGAGAGTTCGCGCGGATAATGATCCGCCCAACCCTGCAGGCCGACCTTGTCGAGTACCTCCATTGCCCGGGTCTTACGGTCTTTTTTGTTCATCCCGCGAATTTCGAGCCCGAATGAAATGTTGTCGATCACCTTGCGATGCGGAAACAGACCGAAGTGCTGGAAAACCATGCTCATGCGGTAGCGCCGCAGCTCGGTCAGCTGGGCATCGTTGTAATGCATGATGTCTTCGCCATCGATGATGACTTCGCCGGCGGTCGGTTCGATCAGGCGCGAAATACAGCGTACCAGCGTCGATTTGCCGCTGCCCGACAGGCCCATCACGACAAAGGTTTCGCCCGTTTTGATTTCGAAGGAAACGTCATTCACGCCAATGACGTGACCGGTCTGTTCCTGCACCTCGGCACGCGACAGGGAGTGATCCAGATTTTTCAGCGTCCGTTCCGGGTAGGTGCCAAAGATCTTCCAGATGTTTTTACAGATAATTTTGGCTTGCTCGGACATTTAGATTCCCGTTATCGACCGCGATCTGCGGCCATCTTAGCCCGAACCTGAACGAACTGTAAACCAACCTGTCCGCTGTTGCAGGCCAGGCGCTTCGAGGCTAAGCTAGCAGCAAATCAGGCGTCCCGGCGGGGGGATATGAGCACGGTAGTCGAGGAGGAGACAGAACCGACCTGGTTCTCCAGTCTTTGGGAGGAGCATCGAGGCTGGGTTGTAACCTTCGTGCTGCTCGCGGTCTCCCTGCTGGTATGGAAGATCCAGGGGGGTGAAACCATATTCCCGAAGAGCTGGATCGAGTCGTTCCCGTTCGCCGAACAAACTGACGCCTTCAAGGACAGGTTTTTTCCTCTTATTCAACCGACAACGCGTGCTATCGCCGCTGGTGTCATCTGGTTTTATGAGGCGATGGTCGATTTTCTGATCTTTACCCAATGGCAGGTAGTATTCGTTATTCTGGTGTTACCCGCATTTGCCTATGGTGGTCTGCGGCTGGGCCTGCTCGGGATAATCGCGGTTGGATCATGGCTGGTGCTGGACTTCTGGGACGAATCCATGGAGACCCTGAGCCTGATGTGTATTTCGATCCTGATATCGATCGTAATCGGAGTGTTGCTGGGCGTTATGGCTTCGCAAAGTGATCGTTTCGAAGCATTCATCAAACCGATCCTCGATACCATGCAGACCCTTCCGGCCTTTGTCTACCTGATCCCGGCATTTTACCTGTTCGGTATCGGCGCGCCCGGCGCGATTCTCGCAACCGTCATTTATTCACTGCCGCCGGTTGTGCGCCTGACCAATCTGGGGATTCGCCAGGTCCCGGCCGGGATCGACGAGGCTGCGACCTCTTTCGGCGCGACCCGGGTGCAAGCATTAATCAAGGTCAAAATTCCACTCGCGATGCCGTCAATTAAACTGGGTGTCAACCAGACCGTCATGATGGCACTGGCGCTGGTGGTGCTGGCGACTTTTATTGGTTCACCTGGGCTGGGTGATATCGTGTTCCAGGGGCTGCAACGTCTCAATGTCGGCAAGGCGCTCGAAGGCGGACTCGCGATCGTGCTGATGGCGATTATTCTCGATCGCGTGACCTACGCGATGGGCAACATCGAACAGACCAGGGGCGGCCAGCACGATCACGTGTTTCGGTTGTTCCCACAGGGACTGGAGAATATCAAGCCGATACTGTACATCGAATACGGCATCGACTGGATCTGGCGGCAGGTTGCGGCGGGTGGAAATGGGGTAACCCTGGCCGTGACCACGGCAGTTTGCAAACTGGTAGCAGTGTTGGATTCGGACTCGGCGCAAAAGCTGCGCGAGATCATGCTGGCGCGCAGTTTCCTGATTGCCGGTCTGGTGTTGATCGCGGTTTTGATGCTGCTCGACGCCTACACCGACCTGTTTGGTAAATTCCCGCGCGAATGGGAATACCGTTTCCGCACCCCGGTCAACCAATACATGGATGAATTGATCACAAACGATATGTTTTACTCGGTTACGCAAGGAATCAAGGAAACGCTGTGGTATGGATTGATTAATCCGCTGAATAGCTTTTTGAAAGGTTTACCCTGGTGGTACACCAGCCTTCTGTTCGTCGCAGGCGCCTACCTGTTCAGCGGTCGCGGACTGGCTATCGCGACTTTGCTGGGACTACTGTTTATCGGTGCTACGGATCTATGGTTGTTTGGCATGATTACGCTGTCAACCGTTCTCGTCTCGGTGCTGATTTGTTGTATATTTGGCGTGCCGCTGGGAATTTTAGCTGCTTACAGTAAAACCACCGATACCATTCTCAAACCGATACTCGATACCATGCAGACGATGCCGGTGTTCGTCTACCTGGTGCCGGTCGTCATGTTTTTCCAGGGTGGACAGGTGTCAGCAGTCATCGCTACCGTGATCTATGCGCTTCCGCCTATTGTACGCTGCACGACATTGGGAATTCGCGAGTTGCCTGAACAGATTGACGAGGTATCGAGTTCATTCGGTGCATCGACGCCACAGACCCTGGTCAAAGTCAAAATTCCAATGGCGATTCCGGCAGTTATGCTCGGTATCAACCAGGGCATCATGATGGCGCTGGCGATGGAGGTGGTTACCCCGTTGATCGGCGGCAAGGGTCTCGGCCTGATCGTGTTCGACGGTATGAACATGGCGAGTATAGGTATCTCGCTGCAGGCCGGTATCGGCATCGTTTTGCTCGCCATTATCCTCGACCGCATTTCCCAGGCCTGGACCAAAACCCAGCGAGAAGCAATGGGATTGACCTGATCGAAGATATCTCCGGGCCGACTCGACAAGGGCTCGGCCACGCAGTATTATCGATAGCTTGCGCCCTCCCGGGCGAAAACAACAATGAGTTCCGAAAGAGGAGACAGCAACATGCGATTCAAATTAATTGCCGTCCTGATGCCAGCCCTTTTGGCGCTAAGCATCGGTCCGTTTTCGTCGGTGCAGGCGGCCAAGCGCCTTACCGTACCCGACCCGGACTGGACTGGTGGTGTGATTACCTGTCGCACCATCCAGTACGTGCTCGAAAATGAGCTGGATTACAAAGTCAAAACCGTAGCCATTCCTCAAGGACCCGGTGTTTGGGAGGGAATTCGTGCAGGGGACCTGTTTTACAATTGTGAAACCTGGCCGTCATATAATCCCACCAAGGAAAAGTACCTGAGCGAATATGGTGGCGACGGATCGCTAACAATTATTGCGGAAACCGGCATTATCGGCGAGACGGCCTATTGGGTACCGCGTTACATGATCGAAGGCGATAGCGCGCGCGGGATTCCCGCATCGGCTCCGGATCTAAAATCGTTCAACGACCTGAATAAGTACAAGCACATGTTCAAGAGCTTGGAATCGGGTGACCGGGGTAACCTGATTGGCTGCCCGGTGTCAGCCTGGGCCTGTGAAGATCAAAAACGAATGGATGATCTGGGCGTTGATTTTTACGCGCAGGCGCTCGGTTCGGAAACCGCGCACTGGGCCGAAATGCTGGCCAAGTACAAGCGGGGCGAACCCTTTATCGCCTACGCCTGGGCGCCGCACTGGATCCACGCGGCACTGGATCTGGTTGAAGTGGAGCTGCCAGCGGATCATGCCTGGCCAGACGATATTACCTTTAAATACGCCAATCCGGATCTGATGAAAGAACATCCCGAGGCAGTGGAGGTAATCAGAAAGCATCGTCTGACCAATGCTCAGCAGGCCGGCTTGATTTACGAAATCGACGTCAAGAAACGCGATGTCGACGAAGTGGTCGAGGAATGGATGGAAGCCAACGAGGATATCTGGCGCAAGTGGTTACCGTAAACGGTATTTCGACTGAAAAAGGCTCCCGCGGGGAGCCTTTTTTTTGCAGCCTTTTATTTTCCGCCTGACCCGGCGGCAAGCGCGTGTCGGCGAGCAACGTCCTGGTCATCATGTCCGACGAGCACACGCCGTCGGTCCTGGGCGCCTACGGCAATCCGATCGTGCAGACGCCGAACCTGGACCGGTTGGCCGCGTCCGGCCTGCGCTTCGACCACGCCTATACGCCGTCACCGATCTGTATCCCGGCGCGCGCCAGTTTCGCCACCGGCAAACCGGTATTCGAGCATCGCTGCTGGTCTTCGGCGGAGCCGTATTACGGCCAGTGGCAGAGCTGGATGCATCGCCTGCGCGAGCGGGGTCACGAGGTCGTTTCGATCGGCAAGCTGCATTACCGTTCCGCCGCCGACGATTGCGGCTTCAGTCAATCCCTGTTGCCGATGTATCTGGCCAACGAAGGCCGCGGCTGGCCGCAGGGTCTGCAGCGAAAACCGATGGGCGACTTTCCCGAGGCCGCCGAAATGGCCTCGATCCTGGGTCCCGGCGAAACGACCTACACGCGATACGACCGCGATATTGCCGCGACCGCGGCGGACTGGCTGAGCAAGCCTCGGGGAACTGCGGATCGACCGTGGGTTTTGTTCGTCTCCTTCGTCTGCCCGCATTTCCCGCTGTCGGCACCGCGGCCATTTTACGATCTGTACCGCAACGCGGAACTGCCGCAACCCTTCGACCGCGATCCGACGGCCTGGCCGCGCCACCCGGTTCTCGAGCAGATGCGCGCATTCTGGAACTACGCCGACTATTTCGATGCCGAGAGCGAGGCCAGGGGGCTCAGGAACTACTACGCGCTGTGCAGTTTTCTCGACGCTAACGTCGCCCGGGTCCTCGCCGCGCTGGACACGTCGGGGCAGCGCGAGCGAACGCGGATTATCTATACCAGCGATCACGGCGACCAGGTCGGAAATCACGGCATCTGGGGCAAATCGTTTATGTACGAGGATTCGGTGAGAATACCGATGATCCTCAGCGGTCCGGGAATCGAGCCAGGTTCTAACCACACACCGGTATCCCTGCTCGATCTGGCCACGACGATCGAGGCCTCGGTCGGGGCCGGGGTTGTCCCCGCGCAGGCCGACTGGCAGGGCAGGCCGCTGTCGGAATTTATCGCTGCACCCGAGCCGGAGCGCAGCGTGCTCAGCGAGTATCACGACGGCGGCAGTCCCTGCGGCTGCTTCATGCTGCGCAAGGGTCGATTCAAGTATGTTTATTTTGCCGAGGATAATCCGCCGCTGCTGTTCGATCTGTTGCAGGACCCGTGCGAACTCGACAATCTCGCCACGGATGATCGATACGTTGACGCGCTAGCGACCGCGCGCGCCGAGCTGTATCGCATGCTCGATCCCGAAGTGGTTAACCGCGAGGCTTTCGCCGACCAGACCGCGATGATCGATGCGCTCGGCGGTCTCGACGCGATCCGCGCGTTGCCCAGTTTCAATCATACGCCGCTTGATGGAGCCTGATCGGGCGCAATTCGCCGATCGCGATGCCCTGTTCGCCGGCAACCGTGTAGAGTAGATAGATCTTGCCGTCTTCGCTGAAAATCGCCGGGTCGCGCAGCTGGTTTTCGCGCTGCATGCTCGCGCCGTAGCGGGACGCCCTCGGGGCGAGATCGGCACCCTCCCAGGTTTTCTGTGCCCGATGGATCTCGAAAGTCTCGCCGAATTGCCACAGCATCCAGTCCGGCGTGATTTCCAGCGGCGAGAGTAAAATGCGCTCCGGTGCGTCACCGACCCTCGACCAGAATACGTAGCTGCGTCCGTCGTGCTGCAATAGCGCATGATGGCGAATCGCTTCGCGGGTCAGTTGCGGTCCCGCCTCGAAACCGCTCAAGCCGTCGCGGGAGCGATATAGCTGCCCCGGCATCGCGATCGCGTAAAACCAGTCATCGTGGCGGAATATCCTGAGATAGGACAGGCCGATAGTCTCCATGCGCGCGGTAAACTTGCGCGCATCGCGCGATAGCGCGACACGGCTGCGCTGCCTGCCGTCTTCGAGGCGGCCGTGGTAGTACAGCCGAAACTGTTCGGTATCGTGATCGACCCAGACATCGGGCGAGGCAATGTGTGGATAATTGCCATCTGCGCCGACGGCGATGTAGTCACGGGCCTCGGCGTGCAGTTGCGATGGTGCCGGGGGAGCCGTTGCAAACAGGCTGTGTTCCAGATCGAGCGGATCGGGCTTGACGATGCGCCAGGGCCCGGTCAAGGAATCGCTGGCCGCGAGCCGGATTGCGCGACCCTCGTGATGGGCGAAGTAAAGCAGGTATTTTCCCGGCGGATCGTGCAGCCACCCGGGTGCTCGAATCAGCGACGGGCCGTTGATATTTCCATCCAGTTCGGGATGCCCGTCGATACTGATTATCGGCGCGTCGTTCAGGTAGTGAAACGAAAACAAGAACCGGCCGTTGACTCAGGGGGCAGGCGCGCCTTCCTGCTTGCGTTGCTCGAGCAGTCCGCTGAGCCAGTCCGGGTCCATCTCCGGCACCGAGGAGAGCAACAGCTTGGTGTAGTCCGGGTAGGGCGGCGACAGGATCTCGCTCTTCATGCCCTGCTCGACAACCCGGCCCTCGAGCATGACGACGATCTGGTCGGAGATAGCCTTCACCGTGGCGATGTCGTGCGTAATAAAGATATAGGTCAGTCCGAGCTCGCGCTGCAGACGAAGCAATAATTCGAGAATGCCTTTTTGCACGATCTGGTCGAGCGCCGAGGTAACCTCGTCGCAGATAATCAGATCCGGGTTGGCCGCGAGCGCGCGCGCAATGCAGATACGCTGTTTTTGCCCGCCGGACAGTTCCGCCGGCAGCCGGTCGACGAAGGATTCGTCGAGTTCGATCATTTCCAGCAGTTCGAGCAGGCGATCGTCACGCGCCTTGCCGCGCAGGCCGAGGTAGAACTCGAGCGGGCGCCCGATGATATCGCGCACCGTGTGCCGCGGATTCATCGCGGTGTCGGCCATCTGGTAAATCATCTGTATTTTTTGCAGTTGCTCGAGGTTGCGGTCTTTCAGTTTCGGTGGCAGCGGTTGACCGTTAAAGATGATCTGTCCCTTGCTCGGCGGCAACAGCCCGGTAATCGCGCGTGCCGTGGTCGACTTGCCCGAGCCGGATTCGCCGACGATCGCCACCGTGTGGCCGCGCGGTACGGCAATGGTGACGTCGTCGAGCACTTTCGCACTACCGGTATAGCTCGCATCGACATGGTCGACGATCAGGATATTGTCCTCGGAAACTTCTTCTTCTTTCTCGATCGAGCGCACCGACCACAGCGACTTGGTGTACTCCTTCTTCGGGTCGGCCAGCATGGTGCGCGTATCGGCGTCCTCGATCGTTTCGCCGTAGCGCAGCACCTTGATCTTGTCCGCCATCTGCGCCACCACGGCGAGGTCGTGGGTAATATAAATTGCGGCGGTGTGGTACTGGTCGCCGATCGCACGCATCGCGGCGAGCACTTCGACCTGGGTGGTGACGTCGAGCGCGGTGGTCGGCTCGTCGAAAATGATCAGGTCCGGGCGCGGCGACATCGCCATCGCGGTCATCACGCGCTGCAACTGTCCGCCCGAAACCTGGTGCGGGTAGCGTTCGCCGATCTGGTCAGGGTCCGGCAACTGCAGATCGCGGTAGAGCTTGCGTGCGTCGGCCATGGCCTCAGCCGCAGGCCTGCCGAGACGGCGCACGGTGGCTTCGACAGTCTGATCGATCAGCCGGTGCGCCGGGTTGAACGACGCCGCAGCGGACTGTGCGACATAGGCGATTCGTGACCCCATCAGCTTGCGTTTTTCCGCGCTGGAAGCCTTCATCAGGTCCATACCGTCGAAGATGATGCTGCCGCTGGTAATGCGACAGCCCGGGCGCGCGAAACCCATTGCGGCGAGCCCAAGAGTAGATTTGCCGGCGCCCGATTCGCCGATCAGCCCCATGACCTCGCCACGTTTGAGCGTCACATCGACGCCCTTGACGATTTCATGCCAGCGATCGTCGCTGTAACCGTCGATGACGATATCCTTCATCTCCAGCAGGATGTCGCCTTTTTTGCCCTGTTTCGATTCGTCACTCATCGTCGATACTCAGTTTTTCAGGCCGCTGGACTTGTGCAGAAACCAGTCGACGACAAAATTCACCGCGACGGTGAGCAACGCGATTGCCGCGGCGGGCAGCATCGGCGTCATCGCGGCGGTGATGTCGTATTCGGCGAACTGGATCAGGCCCGCGGTTTCGCGCACCATCGAACCCCAGTCCGCAGTCGGCGGCTGAATACCGACGCCGAGAAAGGACAGCGCGGCGATGGTCAGGAAGACGAAACAAAAACGCAGGCCGAACTCGGCGACCAGCGGCGGCATGATGTTGGGCAAAATTTCCCGCGACAGGATCCAGCCCATTTTTTCGCCGCGCAGTTTGGCCGCCTCGACGTAATCCATGACCACGACATTCAGCGACACCGCCCGCGCGACGCGGAACACGCGGGTGGAATCGAGTACCGCGATGATGATGATCAGGTTCAGCGTATTGGCGCCGAACATGGACAGCAGGATCAGCGCGAAAATCAGGCTCGGGATCGCCATCAGCACGTCGACCGAGCGGCTCAGCAGGTTATCGAGCCAGCCGTTATTCCTGATCGCCGCGGCGATGCCGAGCCCGCCACCGATGAAAAACGCGAGCATTGTCGTGGCGAAAGCAATGCCGACCGTGTTGCGCGCGCCATAGATCAGCCGCGACAGGATGTCACGCCCAAGCTGGTCGGTACCGAACAGGAACTCTTCGCCCCAGGGCGCATAGGAGAGGTCGAAAATCTCGGCTTCGCCATGCGGCGCCAGCAGCGGCGCAAAAATCGCGAAGAAGATATAAATCGTGATCACGCTAAGGCCGAACAACGCGGTGGGTGGGGCCGATTTCAATCCGCGCCAGACGTTTTCGCGAAAGGTCCGGCGGGCGCGAATCATGCCGACTTCGGCCGCGGCGGAATACCCCTGGTCGCCCAGATTGGCCGCGCTGCTCGTTGGTGTTAGGTCCTCTTCGTCTACTATGCTCATCGCGGATGCAACAGCCTGGGATTGGTGACAATTGAAATAATGTCGGCGAACAGGTTGAGCAGGATATAGGTCGCCGCGAAAATCATCGCGCAACCCTGAACCACCGGCACGTCGCGTGTCGTCACCGCGTCCACCATCAGCTGGCCGACGCCGGGATAAACGAACACGACTTCGACCACGACCACGCCGACCACGAGGTAAGCCAGGTTGAACGCGATAACCGTGACGATCGGCGCCCAGGCGTTCGGCAACGCGTGGCGCAGGATGATTTCCGACATCGGCGCGCCCTTGAGCTCCGCCATTTCGATGTAAGGGCTCGCCATCAGGTTGATGATCGCCGCGCGCGTCATGCGCATCATGTGCGCAACGATGACCAGCGTCAGCGTCAGCGCGGGCAGGGCGGTCAGGTAGACCCGCTCCCAGAATTCGACTTCCGGGCCGATATTAGCCAGACCCGGAAAAATCTTGGTAAACGTCGACAGGCCAAGAATCAACAGGTAGGCGACGAAGAACTCGGGAAAGGATATCGTGGTCAGGGTCAACGCGTTGACCGCGCGATCGTAAAACGAGTTCCGGTAAAGCGCCGCGGTAATGCCGAGGAAAAGCGCCAGCGGCACCGAGATGATTGCCGCCATCGACGCCAGAAACAGCGTATTGGCGAGCCGGGGCGCGAGCAACTCGATGACGGGTCGAGAACGGTCCGCGCCACCGGAGGATCCCCTGCCGGAGAAGGAATTTCCCATGTCTCCCGTCAAGATGCCGCCGAGCCAGTCGAAGTAGCGCTCGTGCAGGGGCAAATCGAGACCGAGTTCCCTGCGAAACGCAGCCACGGTCTCGGGTAACGCGGCCTGGCCCAGCACGGCTTCGCCGAAATCGCCGGGCAGGAACTCGATCGAACTGAACAGGATCAGAGATACGACGAACAGCGTAACCAGGCCGAGACCGAGTCTTTGCAATATCGTTCGAATTACCGGATGCATCCCTTAGCCTCCTCCAGCCTGCAATTTTGATCTGTCGATAATGGCTACCGCCAGCTTGTTGTTATTGACCGGGCGACGGAAGGTGCTCCGCCACCCGGTCGTTCAGTGCACTAGGCAAACCACCAGCGCTCGGCGTTCTTGTTGCCGTCGAACTCCCAGTTCCCCGCCACCTTGTCCGGGTGGGCGATCTTCTTGCTGACCGCGTGGATATTGTTGGCGAACATCGGCACCAGCGAGCCGCCGTCGTCGCTGACCAGTCTCTGGCACTCGTAGTACATCTCGCGACGCTTGGCCGTGTCGAGCTCGGAGCGTGCGGCCACCACCAGCTGGTTGAACTTGTCCGCGGCAGGCGTGTTCTTCCACGCGGTGTCGTTCCACTTGCTCTCGGCGACGTAAGCCGCGGTAAACATCCAGTCCTCGGTCGGGCGACCGCCCCAGTAGCAGGCGCTCCAGCCTTTCTTGTTCCAGACGTTCGACCAGTAGCCGTCTTTCGGCTCGCGCACGACGTTGACGTTGATGCCGGCTTTCGCCGCGGAATCCTTGATCAGCAGGGCCGCATCGACGGCGCCGGAGAAGGCGGCTTCCGAGGTGCTGAGGTCGAGCTTGACGCCTTCCATGCCGGCCTTCTTGAGGTGAAACTTGGCCTTGTCCGGATCGTACTTGCGCTGCGGCATTTCGCCGTTGTGATATGGATTCGCTGTCGAAATCGGGTGGTCGTTGCCCATCGCACCGTGCCCAAGCAGAATCTTCTTGACCAGGCCCTCGCGATCGGCGGCGAGCTTGACCGCCATGCGCAGGTCGTAGTTGTCGAACGGCGGCTGATCGAGGCGCATCGGGAAGGTATAATGCAGCGTGCCGGTGATCTCGAGAATCTTCAGGCTCGGGTTGCGGCCGAGCAGGTGCACGGTTTTCGGGTCGACCCGGTTGATTGCGTGAACCTCCTGGTTCATGACCGCGTTCTGCCTGGCGGTGGTATCGATCAGCGCGATCAGTTCGACTTCATCGAAATGGGCGGCACCGGCCTTGAAGTAGTTCGGGTTGCGCTTGTAGGTCGCGCGCACACCGGGCTCGAAGCGTTCGATGACGTAACCACCGGTGCCGAAACCGGCCTCCCAGTCCATCTCGCCGTTGCTTTCCGGCAGGATCGCGAAGTGGTAATCGCTCAGGATGAACGGGAAATCCGCGTTGCCGGCGGCCAGCGTGAAGGTCACCTCGTTAGGCCCGGTCTTTTTCATTTCGACGACCGGCTCGAGCAACGACTTGCCCGCCGACTTGGTGTCTTCGCCGCGGTGGTGATTCAGCGACGCGATCACATCTTCCGGGGTCATGCTCTTGCCATTGTGGAACTCGACACCTTTGCGCAGTTTGACGACCCAGGTCTTCGCATCCTTGCTGGCTTCGAATCCTTCAGCCAGTTCGGGCAATATCTGGCCCTCGTTTCCGACTTCGAACAGGTGGTTGGCGTAGGTGTAAACCAGGTTTTGCATGAAACCGTTTTCATGCGTGCCCGGATCGAGGGTATCGGTGGTCGAACCGTGGGCCGTCCCCATGACAAATCGGCCGCCTTTTTTCGGCATCGCCGCGTGGACCGATTGCGATAGCAGGCTGGTGGCAAACGGTGCGGCCAGGCCCAGTGCGCCGGCGCGCTTGATAAATTCGCGCCGATCGAGCTTGCCCTCACGGGCCGCCTTTTCGAGATCTTTGATATCCGCCATTAGTTTTTTCCTCAGGTTCGGTTGTTGTAACTGATGCGCAGCCTTGTGGTCGCATGGCCGCAGTCTTTGGTCAGACTTTATATCAGGATTGGCCTTTTCTAACACAAATGCGGTGTGGATAGCAATTAATCAGGTCGCGGATGGTGCCCCGATTGAGGCGTGTCAATAATCCACCAGGGATTGAATTATTGCCACCCGCACAAATGGCGAAGTTTTCCGCGACCAGATGATGATATTAACCGGTCATTAGGCTAGAGTAGCTTCCGTTTCGGCCTGCCGCCCGTTTGGATACTGAGTTGTTCAAAACCTTCGGTACCATCATCTCGATTTTGCTCAGCTATGGTCTGCTGCTGCTCGCCAATGGCTTGTTCGCGACCCTGCTCGGCGTGCGTACCCAGGTCGAGGGCTTCACCCCCGGCGTCGTCGGTTTCGTTGTCGCGGCCTATTTCAGCGGGCTGCTGCTCGGCGGACTTTTCGCCGCCCGGGTCGTAATCCGGGTGGGTCATATTCGCTCCTTCGCCGCGTTCGCATCGCTGATGTCGGCGTCGGCGCTGATGCACCCGATTATCGTCGACGGCTACGCCTGGATGGGATTCCGCCTGATCGCGGGTTTCTGCATGGCCGGCATGATCATGGTCACCGAGAGCTGGCTCAACGAGACGGCGACCAATCGGACTCGCGGCAAGATCCTGTCGATTTACATGATTACCAACTATTTCGCCGCCGGTTGCGGTAATTTCCTGTTAACCATCGGCGACCCGTCCGATTTCATGCTGTTCAGCCTGGCATCGATCATTTTCTCGCTGTCGCTGGTGCCGGTGTTGCTGACCCGCGCCAAGGCGCCGGTGCCGGTGCATTCCGAGCGCATGCACGTGTGGGATCTATATCGCATCGCGCCGCTGGGCGTGGTCGGCGTATTCTGCTGCGGCCTGGTCAATGCGAGTCTCAATGGCCTCGGTTCGGTTTTTGGCAATAATATCGGCCTGGATCAGCAGGAGCTCGCCACGTTCATGGCGGCAATGGTCATGAGCGGGCTGATCCTGCAATGGCCGGTCGGGTTGCTGTCGGATCGAATCGGGCGCGGACCCTTGCTGGTTTATATTCCGCTGGTCGTCGCCCTGGCGGCAATCTGGCAGCTGTTTGTCGAGGGTTTCGTCCTGGTGACCCTCGGCGCGATCTTTCTCGGCATGTTCGTGTTTACCCTGTATTCCCTCTCCGCGGCGACCGCGAACGATCGGGTTACCTCGGAACAGCGCGTGCAGGTGGCCGGCGCGTTGCTGATTACCTACGGCGCCGGCGCCGTTACCGGACCGATCCTGGCCAGCCAGTTTATGGGGCTGCTCGGACCGCAGGGCTTGTTCTTTTACGTTGCGCTGATCGAGCTGGTGCTCTGTGCCTTCGCCATCATGACGCGCAAGCGGCGCGTCGGCAGCCCGGACAAACGAAAGCCGTTTGTCGTCGTGCCGGCCGCGGCGGCAACCTCCAATCAGCTCTACGTGGCCGCGCACGCGGACAATCCCGATCACGTCGAGTTCAAGATACCGCCCGGGGACCGGACGCAGTAGCGTCCGACAGCACTTGACGTGTCGGTCGAGCAGGGCGCACTAACCGTCTCTCACCGCAAGGTCTGGCTACTCGCCGGGCCAATTATTTTGTCGAATATCTCGGTGCCGCTGGTCGGTGCGGTAGACACCGCGGTGGTCGGGCACCTGCCCGGCCCCGAAGCGATCGGCGCGGTCGCCCTCGGTGCGCTGATTTTCAGTTTTCTTTACTGGGGATTCGGTTTTCTGCGCATGGGCACCACTGGGTTCGTCGCTCGGGCGTTCGGCGTCGGCGACTGGCAGGAACTACTGGACACGCTGTTGCGCGTAATGATTCTGGCAATCGGTCTGGGCCTGCTGACCATTGCGCTGGGCTGGCTGGTAATCGATTTTGCGCTTTACCTGCTCGACAGCAGCGCCGAGGTGGAAGGTCTGGCCAGCGATTACGCGCGGATTCGAATCTGGAGCGCGCCGGCGGTGCTCTGCGTGTACGCGTTTACCGGTGTATTTATCGGCATGCACGACACGCGCGCCGCCTTCGTGCTGCAGTTGTTGCTCAATTTGATCAATGTGCTGCTCGACCTGCTGTTCGTGCTCGGATTCGGCTGGGGCGTCGAGGGCGTTGCGCTGGCTTCGGTGATCGCCGAGTACAGCGCAATGCTGTTCGGCTTCCTGTTGCTGCGAAAACAGCTCGGCAGAGCGGTCGCGCATTTCGATCGCGATCGGCTACTGGACAAGAGCGCGTTGTTGCTGTTGTTCACGGCGAACACGAACATCTTCGTGCGCACCCTGTGCCTGCTGTTCGCGTTCAGCTATTTCACCGCGATGGGCGCGAAGCAGGGCGAAGTCATTCTTGCCGCGAATGCCATCCTGTTGCACCTGCAAAGCATCATGGCTTACGGCCTCGACGGATTTGCGCACGCGGTCGAAGCGATGGCCGGCAGCGCCTACGGCGCTGGCAAGCGCCGCCTGTTTCGCCGGGCGATTGTTCTGACCGGTTTCTGGGGACTCGTGCTTGCGTTCTCGGCCGGCCTCGTTTATTGGCTGCTGGGCGAATCGATCATCGCGCTCTTCACCAGTATCGATCAGGTCGCGGCCACCGCGCTCGAGTACCTGCCGTGGATGGTCGTGTCACCCTTGCTGTCAGTGTGGAGTTTCCAGCTTGACGGCGTTTTTATCGGTACCGGTCATGCGCGGGAAATGCGTAACGCGATGATTGTCTCGCTGACGCTTTATCTGGCCCTGCTGCAATGGACGATTCCGGCGTTTGGCAATCATGGCCTGTTCCTGGGCCTGATGTTATTCATGTTGATCCGTGCGGTATCGTTGTTATTCTACTATCGCGGAATCGAATCCGCGATCGTCGCGCGACGCGAGGCAGGCCGATGAGCCCGACTGACAGCAATCTGTGCAAGCAATCCGATGCAGGCGCTTGAGCCGCGCCATCGTTTCCTGCTCGGCGCGTTGTCGCTCGGCCATTTGACCAACGACTGGGTCGCCGGAACCCTGTGGTTGCTCGCGCCGGCTATTGCCGCGGCAATGGGCCTGGGTCCCGTCGAGGTCGGGTTGATCCTGACGATCAATGGAATCGGCGCGGGGTTGGCCTATATACCCGCGGGCATCCTGTCGGATCGGTCCTCGCGGCCCGGCCTGTTAATGCTGCTGAGTTTCTGGTGGGTCGCGATCGGCTACCTCAGCGCAACCATCGTGCCCGGCTTCTGGGGGGTAACCCTGTTGCTCGCCTTCGGCATGATGGGTGACGCCTTCTGGCACCCGGTTGCAACCGGTGTACTGG
>JBFGQE010000025.1:0-18611 GCA_041564355.1 Gammaproteobacteria bacterium
ACGAATTTCTGCGTATCGTGTTGGCGGCCATAGACGGCATCGGGATCGATGCGCAGCGAATCTGCTTCGAAATCACGGAAACCGCGGCAATCGCAAACCTGACCCGGGCGACGCATTTCATCAACAGCCTTCGCGACCGGGGTTGCTGTTTTGCCCTTGATGATTTTGGCAGCGGGCTGTCATCCTTTGCCTACCTGAAGAACCTGCCGGTCGATTACCTGAAAATCGACGGTTTCTTCGTGCGTGACATGATCGACGACCGGATCAGCTTCGAACTGGTCAAATCGATTAACGACATCGGTCACGTTATGGGCAAGAAAACCATCGCCGAGTTCGTTGAAAACGAAGCAATCCTGCGGGCTTTGCGCGAGATCGGGGTCGATTACGCGCAGGGCTACCATATCGGTAAGCCCGCGATGGTTGAATATTGAGAGTATAGCTTCGCTTATTAGGCCCGATTCAAGTCGTTGAATTCCATATAATTTCCAGAATTTTGCAGACATATTGCAGTCTAATTCAGTATCGCGGCAGCACCTTGAGAGGTAACGAGGTGATCCATGAAACGCATTATTCCGGCGTTTATGCTGGCGCTATTCATCAGCCCGTCACAGGCATCCGCAGCGCAATACCGCATCAGTTTTAGCGATGGCTCGCAGGGCAGCAGCCACCACGCCGGCCCGAATCGCTATGCGATGAAGGTGCGAGTTCGCTGGATCGGAATGACACGGGAGTTTGCGCTAGGCGAGCACTACGGCGCGGGCCTGGGCTTGCACCTCGGCGGTACGGAGATCGCTTGGCGCACTACCGATTCGCCTGTCACCAGTGGGGCCTTTCAATCGATTTGAATGACTGGCTTTCGGCCCGGGCGAAACTCCGTTTTCACGAGCTCGTGCCCTATGCTCAGCTCAGTTACCATCGCGGCAATTTTATGCGGGGCCTTGCATTTCGCGTGGATGCCGGCATGCGCTTGCTCAGCGTGTCCGATCTCTCGCTGGAAATCGATGGTCCGCTGGCGAGTGAGATTCGCAACCTCGGAGCATTACTGCGTGATTTCGAGCAGCAGGCCCGCGATGAGCTCGACGACTATTATCTCGAACCCGTGTTGCGCATGGACCTGAGTTACCGTTTCGGCTAGCGCCGCGCTAGGGTGTGTGGAATTTCGGCTGGGCCAGGACCCGGCGCAGAATGGGTTCGAAAAACTCGAGCGGCTCGCTGTCGTAGGCCGGGTCGAAGCAATTCTGGTCGTAATCGTGACAGAAATCGATCGCATCCTGGTACCACGGATGATCCTTGTAGATTTCGCGCGCATTTCGATCCCCGCCGACATGGTGGGCGTAGTAATACATTTGGAATATGCCGTGATGCTTAACGATCCAGTAAAGTTTTTCCGAGACGAACGGGCGCAGTATCGCCGCCGCCATTTCGCTGTGCGAAAAGGGTGCCAGGTCGTCGCCAATATCATGCAACAGCACCGCGACGATCATTTCGTCGGATTCCCCGGCACGCGATGCGCGCGTGGCCCCCTGCAGGCTGTGTTCGAGACGACTGACCTGGTAACCGGAAAAGCTCTGCTCGAGACGCTCCAGACCTTGCAGGATGCGCTCGACAAGCCCGGCATTGTGTTCTTCTTCGAGCCGACCGAGCAACGCGTAATCCTCGCGCGTACCGTCTTCCATGCGAATAAAATTAACCGTTTGCATTGCTATCTCCCGCTTCGGGTGCCGGATGTCCAACGACAGGGCAATGGTATAGCAGCCTCAGCCACGCAGCAATTCGTTGCCCGGGTCGTAGGCCGCCTCCATCTCGATATGCGCCGCGCGGCTGCCGATCGACGTATCCACGGTGACTTCGACGCCAGCGCCGATCGAAGCGGGTTTCAGATAGGCAAAGGCCAGGCTTTTGCCGACGCGGTGCCCGTAGGCGCCGCCGGTGGTCAGACCGATGAGTTCGCCATTACGATATACCGCCTCGTTGCCGAAGCATTCGCAGGGCAGGTCGTCATCGAAGACGAGGTAGGCGAGTTCGATCACGTAACCGTCCTGCCGGCGCTGCTTCAGGTTATCGCAGCCGATAAAGTCGCGACTGTCATCGATGAAGCGGTCCATGCCGGCCTCGTAGCCGCTGATTTCCTCGGTGAACTCGTTGCCATAGGCACGGTACATCTTTTCCATGCGCATCGAGTTGAACGCATAGCCGCCGAAATTGCGCAGGCCCAGCGGTTCACCGCAACGCCAAATCGAGTCGTAAATCGACAGCAGTTGCCAGCTCGGCATGTGTAGCTCGTAACCGAGCTCGCCGGCGTAGGAGACGCGGATCACGCGCACCATGGCGCTGTCGAGCTGGACTTCGCGCACCGCGAGCCACGGAAAAGCCGCGTTGGACAGGTCTTCCTCGGTCATCTGCTGCAGGATTTCGCGCGATTTGGGACCGGTGACGAGCAGAGACGATAACTCCTCGGTGACGTTTTCTATGGTTACGTCGAAATCGTCCGCGTTGGTTTGCATCCAGTGCAGATCCTTGTGTTCGGAGCCGATCGCCGAGATCAGGTAGAAATGATTATCATCGAGGCGAGAAATCGACATTTCACACATGATGCCGCCACCCGGTGAATGAAACAGGCACAGGCCGATGCGTCCGACCCGGGGCAGGCGATTGCAGGATAGTCGGTCGAGGAATGCGGCCGCGTCTGGACCGGTTAGCTCGAATTTGGCCGAGCCTGAAATATCGATCACCCCGGCTGCCGTACGCACCGCCTCGCATTCCTCGCCGACCACCGGGTGCGCTTCGCTGTGGGACCAGCTCAGGCTTTCGCGGCGCACGCTGTCGGTCTGGAACCAGAGCGCCTTCTCGAAGCCCTGTACCGCGCCGTGCACGGCACCGTGTTCGAGCAATCGGGCATACAGCGGGCTGGTGCGCATCGGTCGCCCGTGCGGCCGGTTGTCATTCGGCGCGCCGACCGCGTACATCGCCTCGTAAGACTCGATGGCCTTGATCGTACAGTACTTGCTGTCGGCCCAGTCGCCGAAGCGACGCGTATCCAGCGGCGCCATGTTAATCTCGGTCTGGCCGTGCTGCATCCACTGCGCCATGTACTTGCCGATACCGCCCTGGGCGATACCGATGCTGGCGCCGCACAGGTTCCAGAAATTACGCAGCCCGGCAACCGGCCCGGCGAGGATATTGTCGTCCGGGGTATGCGTGATCGGCCCGTTGACCACGGACTTGACGCCGACTTCTTCGAATCTCGGGGTCAGCTCGAAGCAGCGCTCGAGGAAGGGCATCAAGACCTCGAGGTTGGGTTCGAACAATTCGCGATCGAAATTCCAGTCCATGCCGTCGAGCGCCCAGGGTCTCGAGCCCCACATTTCGTAAGGGCCGACCAGGAAACCGTGCCCCTCCTGGCGGATGTAGGCCGAGCTGTAGGAGTCCCGGCAGACCGGCAGTTCCCAGCCCAGCGCCTCGATGTCGGGATGGGTCTCGGTGACCAGGTACTGGTGCTCGAGGTTGATCAGCGGCACGTTGATGCCGACCATCGCGCCGACTTCGCGCGCGAAGCAGCCGGACGCGTTGACCACGTGCTCGGCAACGATCTTGCCCTGGTCGGTCACGACCTCCCACTCGCCGTTGCGCTGCTCGTTGATTTCGGTGACGCGCGTATTGCGATAAACCTCGGCGCCGCGCTGGCGCGCCAGCTTGGCCAGCGGCATGACCACCGAGGTCGGGTCGACGTGGCCGTCGTGGGGCGTGCTGGCGATGACGCGCGCCTTGTCGAAGTTCATGAACGGATTGAGTTTCTGCGCCTCTTCCTTCGACACGATATTGAATTCGAAGCCGATGTTTTTCGAGCGGCTCTCGAGGTTCCTGAACCACTCTTCCTCGACCCGGGTGAAGCCCTGGCGCACGCTGCCGGTCTGGTGAAAAACCGATTTTTCACCGGTTTCCTCGGGCAGGATTTCGTGGTACAGCTTGATCGTGTAATTGTGAATCTGCGCGACGGTATGGTTGCCGATGAAATTGGAGCAAAGCCCGGCCGCGTGCCAGGTCGACCCGCTGGTGAGCTCGCCTTTTTCCACCAGCACGACGTCGTCCCATCCGTCCCGGGTCAGGTGGTAAAGCAGGTTTACGCCGAGGGATCCGCCCCCGATTATGACGACTCTGGCATGGCTTTTCATGGGTGTTCCTCTGATTCCTGGCGAATGCGATGGGTTCAGGCGTCGCGCCCGAAAGCTTCGCGTGGCAGATAAATGTTGAACTGTTGCCGGATCTGGCGATCGACTTCGTCGCTGACGTGCGCGGGGAAATAATCGCCGAGAACCTCTTTTTTACGCGCCCTGGCCTTATCGAGCAAAACCGGCTTGCCCTGTTCGGCCCATTCGTTCGGGCTCAGGCGATCGCCGAGTTCAGGATAAATATATTCGGTTTGCATGACTTCCAGGGTTTGCCCGGCGCCGAGATAGTGTCCCTTGTTACCGAGACAGACATCCTTCAGCACTTCGAAGCCGAGCGTCTTGTCGTTGACCTCGATGCCGCGGGTGATGCGCAGGGCCGCGCCCAGCACGTCGTTATCGATGAACAGGGACTCCGGGCAGGTGCTGAGCAGACTCGCGTACATGCCGGCGGACTCGTAAACGATGTTGGCGCCGGCCGCGGCCGCGCAGGCGAGCGTGTAGGCACGTTCGGCGCCGCCCTGGAAATCGGGAAATTTCGAATCGGTCATGCCACAGGCGGTGCCTGTCGGCAAACCGTAGTGATTTCCCATTTGCGCGCAGGCGGAGGACAGGATGGCCTGTTCCGGCGAGCCGCCACTCATCGCGCCGGTGCGCAGATCCGAAACGAAAGGCCAGGTACCGAGTATGGCCGGGGCGCCGGGCTTTATCGCGTTGACGTAGACCAGCCCGCCCAGGCACTCGGCCCAGGCCTGCGCGACCGCGCCGGCAAGGCAGGGCGGGGCGGTGGCGCCCGACTGGCCGGCCGACAGCAGCAGTACCGGCATGCCCCCCTCGACCGCAACCCGAATGCAGCCGAGCGCTTCTTCGGTAAACTTCATCGGCGGCACCACGTGGCAACAGGAAATACTCATGAACGGGCGCGCGCGCCAGGCTTCCTCGCTACCCGCGACCAGATGCAGCATTTTCAGCGTATCTTCCAGGTGAGGCACCTCGGTCCAGCTGCAGCCGATGTGCTTGGTCGTGCCCATCACGGCGTTGTAAGCCGAGTTGATATCCATGTCGTGGTTGTTGGTGATGTCACGCAACACGCAGGTGCGCTGGAACATGTGGATGTGTTCGCAGCGATCCGCGATGCGCGCCATGTCGTAAAGGTCTTGCGCGGTACTTTCGCGATAATCGCCGGTTTCCGTATCGGCGATCATGACCGCGGCGCCGGCGGTGGAAAAGTGTACCCGTGAACCGGTCAGGGTCAGGTCGTGTTTCGGATCCTGGCCGTGCAGGGTGAGTTCGCGGCAGCATTTTTCCAGCGTGGCTTCGATCACCGCGCGCGGGAAACGCAGGCGGCCGTCGTCTCCGTATTCCGCGCCTACCGCGCGGCAGGTATCGATGCAGTACTCGGTCGCGTCGGCAAAGCCGACTTCCTCGAGAATGCGATACACCGTGGCGTCGATCTGTTCGACGTCGGACTCGGTTAGCGGTTTGTACTGACCACCGCTTTCACCGGCATGGACCGGTTTCAGGTTTTCCGCGAGCGCGGCTTTACGCAATGCGATTTTTGCCTCGCGGGCATTGGAACGGCGAGCCATACGAATATCCTCGGGAAACTGGCGCGGATCAGGCCGAATCCTGCATTTTCAGGGTCGAACGCGATGGATTCAAACGATTATTTTTTATACTATGCATTAGATTTTATAATCCCGAGGATCCCATGAGCCGCCGCTTGCCGCCGCTGAACAGCCTCAAGTGTTTCGAGGCCGCCGGTCGATTGCTGAGCTTTACCGCTGCGGCGAAAGAGCTTAACGTGACCCAGGCCGCTATCAGCCACCAGATCAAGCAGATCGAAGCGTACCTGGGACTGTCGCTGTTCGATCGTTATCCACGCCGGCTTTCGCTGACCGAGTCCGGGAAAACCCTGTTACCAGAGGTGACCGAGGCTTTCGACCGGGTTTCGGCCGCCGTCGGCGCGCTCGGTCAGGATCGCTATTCGAGCCAGATCAGCGTGCGCCTGGGGCCGTCGTTCGCGGCGCGCTGGCTGTCGCCGCGGCTGAAGTATTTCTGGCTGCAGTATCCCGAAATCGATCTGTGCCTGTTTCACGTGGCCAATGCGCCGACCGATTTCGCGCGCGAGGATATCGACATCGCGGTGACTTACGGAAATGGCGACTGGCCGGGCGTCGTCGCCGACAAACTGCTTGGACTCGATTTTTTTCCAATCTGCTCGCCGGGCTTCATGCACAACGACAAGCCGCTGACGAAGCTCGAAAATCTGCGTTACTACACGCTGTTGCACGACGCCGGCTACAGCTGCTGGCGCGACTGGCTCGAGCTCGCCGGCGTCGACGACCTCAAGGCCGAAAGCGGAAACATCATCGACGATACCAACGTGCTGATCCAGGCCGCGGTCGACGGCCAGGGCATCGCGCTCGGCTCGAGCGCCTTCGTCCAGGATTTGCTCGATTCGGGCCGCCTGGTGAAGCCATTCGATATCACGCTGCGGAACGAATTTGCCTATTACGTGGTCTGTCCCGAATCGCACTTGAAAAATCCGGCCGTGCGCGCGTTCAAGGAGTGGCTACTCAGCCTCGTCGAATAACAGTATCATGCAGGGCAGTTACATCCCTGGATAGCGCCTTGGACTCCCCCGACCTGCTCAGACAACGCAATCGAAAACGGCGCGCCGCGCTCGACGACGCGTCGCTGAATTCTGCCGCCGAACGCTTGTGCCAGCGCCTGACCGAATTACCCGAATATGCAACGGCACGGCGAATCGCGGCTTATTTCGCGGTCAACGGAGAGATCGGGCTCACGCCTCTGATCGAGCACGCCTGGATCCAGGGGAAGCAGATCTACCTGCCGAACCTCGATCAAAAAACGTTGCGCTTTTCGCCCTACTTCGAAGGGCAGGCAATGCGCACCAATCGATATCGTCTGCCGGAGCCCGATGTCGGCGACGATGATATGCTCGCACCCGAGGACCTCGATCTCGTGCTCGCGCCGCTGGTCGTATTCGATGCCGACGGTAACCGCGTCGGCATGGGCGGCGGCTACTATGACCGCAGTTTCTCTTTTCGCAAGAATCCAGGCAGAAAGAAACCGCTATTGATCGGTGTCGCTCACGAAATGCAGAAAGTGGACCGGTTGAACCCGGCCGAATGGGACGTTCGGCTGGACATGGTCGTTACCGATGAAAAAGTGTATCGGCCAGGATGAGCGAAGGGGCAGGGCCAGAGACCTGTCCCCGCGTGTTCGAAGTCGGGACGCCCGGGTTGCGATCGAGGCTCCGAGCCGCGGAGCTCGCGGTCTCGCTACCGGCGGGTTAATCAGTAATCGAACTTGCCCGCGGAATACAGCTGCGCGGCTTTTTCCCAGACCGGTCCCGGTTTGCCGTCGCCAACGGGTTTACCGTCGAGCCTGACCACCGGCACGACCTCCTTGCTCGAGCTCGAAATCCAGACCTCGTCCGCGTCCCAGACCTCGTCCATCTTGATCACCCGCTCTTCGACCGGGATGCTGCCGTCGGCGCGCAGCACCGCGAGTAGAATCTGGCGCGTAATCCCGGGCAGTATCTGGTTGTCCAGCGGTGGCGTTGCCACCACGCCGTCCTTGACGATATAAGCGTTACAGGCGCCGCATTCGGTGAGTTCGTTGGCGTCGTTGTAAAGCAGGATCTCGCTGTCTCCCTGGCGATGCCCCTGCTGAAAATGCATGACGTTGCCGAGCAGCGAGATCGACTTGATATTGCAGTGGTGCCAGCGCTTATCGTGCCCGGTGGAGCAGGTGTAGGGATGGATCTTGTCACGCTCCGGAATCGGCGGCGGCGGAATTTCAAAGGCATAGCCGAATACGGTGGGAGTCACACCCTCCGGGTAAGCATGATGGCGCTTGCTGTCCGCGCCGCGGGTCACGTGCAGGTAGATGCCGAGGTTGCCGTTACCGTTTTTCTCGAGCAGGTTGGTGCAGATCTCGCGCCACTTGTCCTGACTCCAGTCGAGCTTGATTTCGACCGCGTTCAGGCCGTCCCGCATGCGCTGGATGTGCGGACCGAAACCGACCATGCGACCGCCGTAGGCCGGCACGACCTCGTAAATACCGTCGCCAAACAGGAAACCGCGATCCATCGGGGAAACGCGGGCTTCCTCGAGCGGCATGTATTCATCGTTTAAATATGCGATCGTCATGGTATACCTCGAGTCGTTCTGGGCATTATACGGGGTCGCAAGTTAAGCAGAAACAAGGCTTTACCCTATAGAGCCACAATAGAATAAGCATGGTGCCAGTCATACCGAGACCGGGGCGGGAGACGCGGCATGGAGCCGTTTCAGGTAAAGCCGCAAACCTTGCGCAGCTCGCGCAGCACCGACTCCCCTACGCTAACATCGAGGCCGTCCTCGGTCAGGCGGTTCTCGCGGGTAACGCCGTCGACGCTGCCCAGTTCGGAAATATAGCGCAGCAAGTCCAGCGGCACGATCTCACCAAGCAGGTCGCGCTGTCGCCACAGCGAGAGGAACGATATGATTCCGTAGGCGCCCCAGTTGGATACATCGGCGACGATTAATTCATCGCAGCCGGTCACGCAGGGCACAATGTCGAGTTCGCGCAGCGCCGAGGCGACCTTGCCCATGCCGATTTCGTTGCCACCATCGCCGATGGCGATCGTCGGGCAATTGCAGAGGTTCATGAAAGTGTCGAAACAGGCGGTACGCTCGGTAATGCTCTCGCCACGCATGTTGTAGTAACCGCCATCCGCGGCCTGGCCGGGGCGTTCGATCGATACGATCGCTTGCGGCTGGTAGCGCGCGAGCGCGTCCAGCGCTTCGTGTTCGCGCCGCTCGTGGTCACCCACGCGAATTTCGTGCACGCGGTATTTTCTGCCTAGTGCCTCGGACAGCGGGCGTCCACAAACGATAACCGGCGTAGCGCCGGTTCTTTCCAGCGCGTCGTAGATCGCGATCGCGCCTACCGGCCCGTCGGTTTCGAAGGTATGCACCACGGGAAATCCGGTTCCGATCAGGACGTTGCCGTCACAGCCATCGAGAATACGTGCCGCGCGCAGGCAATAACCCGGTTCGAGTTCGGCCTGTAAGGATTGCATGCCGCGCAGATTGCGCGCGACCAGGAGGTCCTCGATCTTGCGGCTTAAGGCCACTTCGGCTTCGCTATTCATCTGCCGGCGTCAACAGCGATGCAACACGGTGCGCTCGAATCTCGCTTTTTCGAGACAATGGATGTTGTGTGCCCGTTCGATGTCGATGGCCTCGAACTCGACCGTGGCCCCCGGTGATAATTGCGCAAGGCGTGCGGTATCGGACGGAATCACCGAGCCGATCTTCGGATAACCCCCGATCGTCTGCCGGTCGTTCATCAAAACGATCGGCTGGCCATCGGCCGGGATCTGGATCGCGCCATGACAAATGCCCTCGGACAGCATGTTGACCATATCCGAGTGCACGCTCTCGCCTTCGAGGCGAAATCCCATGCGGTCACAGCGCTCGGTCAGTCGGTATTGATTGTTGAAGAACCGCCACTGCTCGACGTGACTGAACGCAGCCAGTTGGTAGCCCGGTACGACGCGCAATCTCGCATGCTCCGGGTAACCCGGGCGATCGCCGTCGGCCAGCTTTCGATTTTCGGCGAGCGGCCTGGAAGCACAGGGCAGCTGGTCGCCGGCCTGGAGCTTTTCGCCGCGCAGGCCGCCGATTTTTTCGCGTACCACGGTGGAGCTGCTGCCGAAACTGGGCGCGATGTCGAAACCGCCGCTTACCGCGACATAGACGCGGGTGCCGGCGGTGGCAAAACCGATTTCGAGCAGGTCGCCGGCTTCGATTGCGAACGTCTGCCATTGCTCGACCGGATTACCGTTCAGGCTGCAGGGCGCGGTTGCGCCGGTTATCGCGCAGCTGGTGTCGATCCCGGATTCGAGTGACAGGCCGCCGAAACTGACCTCGATAGCGGTCGCATTGGTTGCATTGCCGAGCAGGCGGTTGGCCCAGTCGAAGGCATTAAAATCGAGCGGACCGCCGGTAGTCAGGCCGAGGTTGTGCGCACCGTAGCGCCCCCGGTCGTGCAGCAGGCTCAACAGGCCCGGCTGTTTAACGATCATGCCACTCACAACTCGCCACCCTGGGCGATGAACGCGTCGCGCTCGATTGCCTCGAAGCGAACGCGGTCGCCGACCTTGACCGGCATACTCGGATTCTTCTCCGGGTCGAACATACGCGTCGGGCACAAACCGATCAGGTTCCAGCCGCCCGGGGAGACGGACGGGTAGACAGCGGTCTGGCGATCGGCAATGGCCACCGCGCCGCGCGGCACCTTTTGCCGGGGTGTCGCGAGCCGGGGTGCGGCGATACGCTCGTCGACTTCGCCGAGGTAAGCGAAACCGGGCGCAAAGCCGATCGCGTAAACGCGATACTCCCGTTGTTGATGGATTTGCACGACCTCGTCGACACTGAGCTTGCCGCGCCGGGCGATCAATTCGAGGTCCGGGCCAGCCTCGGCGCCATAGTAAACGGGTAATGTCACCAGCTCGCCGGCAGCGCTTTCGCTGGCATCGAGTTCGGATAAAAGACTGCGCAGTTGGCCGCGGACGGCGAAACTGTCGCTGCGATCGAGGTCGAAGATGACCAGCAGGGAAGCGTAAGACGGTACCAGGTCGATTATGCATTCCGCCATCGTCGCCTGGATCTTGCTGACCGCCGCCTGGATTTGCGCGGAGACCGCCGCGCTGGTCTGCTCGGCAAAATAGACGATGAACGCGTTCTGCCCGGCGATCTCGATTCTCATATGAATCAGGAATGGATAATTTCGCGAATTTCGATGATCGCCGAAATCCCTTCCTCGTTGTCGCCATGCACGCACAGGGTATCGGGTTTCAGTTCCAGCGTATGTCCGCTAACCGAGGTGACCGTACCCTCGCGGCATATCTGCCTGACCTGGTCCAGCATCCTGTCGCGGCTATGCACCGCGCCCGGCTTGCTGCGCGAAAGCAGCTTGCCGTCGTCGTCGTAACAGCGATCGGCGAAGGCCTCGAACCAGATTTGCAGGCCCAGCGCGTCAGCCTCGGCGCGATGCTGATCCATCTCCGGCGTGGCCTGCAGCATCAGGCGTAGCGGGCTATGAAACTCGGCGACCGCCTGCATGATAGGGGCGCGTACTTCCGCACGCGCCATCATGTCGTTATACAGCGCGCCATGCGGCTTGACGTATGCCAGTTCGAGACCCTGGATCCGGGCGAGGCCCTCCAGCGCCGCGACCTGGTAGTGCACCAGAGCCTTGATTTCGTCGGCGGAGCAGTCCATCGAGCGGCGGCCGAAGCCGACCAGATCGGGATAGGCCGGGTGCGCGCCGGGCATGACCCCATGCTGCTTGGCCAGCGCCAGGGTTTTCTGCATGACCAGCGGGTCGCCGCCGTGGAATCCACAGGCGATATTGGCCTGGTCGATATGCGGCATCACGTCCTCGTCGCGGCCCATTTTCCACGAGCCGTAACTTTCGCCGAGATCACAATTGAGCATCAACATGGCATTCTCTCCTACATCACCGCGAGATGGCTATTCGGCCGATCCGTTACCAGCATGCAACCGGGCGAATGCGTGATGCAAATCGGCGGACGCGCCTGTTCGACCGCGACCTGCGGGGTTACGCCACAGGCCCAGAATACCGGCACCTCATCGGCGCGGATCGTTACCGCGTCGCCGAACTCCGGGTGATCGATATCGCGAATACCGATTTTCGACGGGTCGCCGAAATGCACCGGCGCGCCGTGTACGGCCGGGAATCGGGTGCATATCTGTATCGCGCGTATCGCGTCGCCGGGAATCATCGGACGCATACTGACCACCATCTTGCTGGCAAATCGTCCCGCGCTCTCGCAATCGATATCGGTGCGGTACATTGGCACGTTGACTCCCTCGGTGACGTTGCGGATCTCGAGACCATCGTCGATCAGCGCTTCCTCGAAGGAGAACGAACAACCGAGGACAAATGACACGAGATCGTCACGCCAGAGATCGGTAATATCGTCGACCTCGTCGACCAGATTGCCGTTTTCGAACAAGCGATAGCGGGGCACGTCGGTACGGATATCGAGATCTTCGCCGAGCTTGGGGATACGATAGTCGCCCGGACTCGAAGCCATCCCGATCAACGGACAGGGTTTCGGGTTGGCCTGGCAAAATTGCAGAAATTCACTGGCGTAATCGGCCGGAAGAATGCACAGGTTACCCTGCACGAAGCCACGCGAATAACCCGAGGTATTGCTAGTGAACTCGCCCTGGCGAATGCGGTGACGGAGCTCCAGTGGCGATATATCCTGATTCATGGTTCGAATCATATAGCCTGAGGCCGAATTTACAAAGATTTGGCCCGTTCGCGCAGCACGTTTTTCTGGATCTTGCCGGTCGCCGTTTTCGGCAGTTCGCCGAATACCACTTTCTTCGGACGTTTGAAGCGCGCCATATTGTCTGCGCAAAACTCGATCAGCTCTGCTTCGCTGGCGTCGATACCGCTCTTCAGTTCGACGAAAGCGCAGGGCACTTCGCCCCACTTGTCGTCGGCCAGCGCGACCACGGCGGCTTCACCGACGGCCGGGTGCCGGTAGAGCACGCCCTCGACTTCGACCGAAGAGATATTCTCACCGCCCGAGATAATCACGTCCTTGGCGCGGTCGCGAACCTGGATATAGCCATCCGGATAGACTACCGCGATATCGCCGCTGAAAAACCAGCCGTCGCGAAACGCCTCGGCGGTCGCGTCGGGATCTTTCAGGTAGCCCTTCATCACGGTATTGCCGCGGATCACGATCTCGCCCATGGTCTCGGCATCCCAGGGCACGGAGGCTCCGCTCTCGGGGTCGATCACATCGACCGCCTCGGTCATCGCGAAACGTACGCCCTGGCGTGCCTTGAGCTCTGCCTGGCGCGCGATGGTCTGCTCGTACCAGTCGTCCTGCGGCGCCGAGTGCAGGATGTGGCCATAGGTTTCGGTAAGGCCGTAAACGTGCATCACCTCGAAGTTGAACTGCGCCATGCTCTCGAGCACCTTGGCCGGAGGCGGGGCGCCCGCGGTCATCGCATAGACCGTGTTCTCGAAGCGCTTCTGCTCTTCAGCCGGCGCATTGGCGAGCATGTTCAATACCACCGGCGCGCCGCCGAAGTGGGTGATCCGGTGCGCCTCGGCGAGTTCGAAAAACAGTTTCGGCACGAACGCGCGAATGCAGACCACGGTCGCGGCCAGCGCGGTCATGGTCCAGGCGTGTCCCCAGCCGTTGCAGTGGAACATCGGCACCGTGTACAGGTAGCGTGGATGAGGCGGCAGCGCCCAGGAAATCACCGTACCCATCGTCATCAGGTAGGAACCGCGATGATGGTAAACCACACCTTTCGGCCGACCGGTGGTGCCAGAGGTGTAATTCAGCGTCAACGCCTGCCATTCGTTTTCCGGCGGTCGCCACGCGAAGGTGTCGTCCCCGCGATCGACCAGGTCTTCGTAAAAACTGTATTCGATGTCGTCCGGTAACGCGGGCTTTTCGCTCGCGTCCGGATCGTCGATGATGACGATCTCGGGACTGAGTTCGCAGATTTGCAGAGCCTCGGCCAGCACCGGCCACAGCTGGCGATCGCAAATGAACAGCTTCGATTCGCCGTGATCGATGATATAGGCCACCGTATCCGCATCCAGCCGCGTATTGATCGTGTTCAGCACCGCGCCGGCCATCGGGATCGAGAAGTGGCTTTCGAACATTTCCGGCGTGTTGAACGCGAATACCGAGACCGTATCGTTGCGCCCGATGCCACGCGCGGCGAGGCTGGAGGCAATGCGCGTGCAGCGGTTGCGCGTTTGAGCCCAGGTATAACGCCGATCGTTGTAAATCAGCGATTCGCGTTGCGGGTAGATATCCGCGGTGCGATGCAGGAATGACAGAGGCGTCAGCGCGACGAAATTGGCTGCGTTGGTCTCGAGCTGGTCGTATTCTATGGTCATCGTTTCCCCCTAGTTACGCACCGGCGCGCCGGCGTCGAGCATGCTGTTGATACGCTCGCGCGTTGCCTCGGTCGAGACCAGCGACAGGAACGAGCGACGCTCGGCGTCGAAGAAATCCTGCTCGCTCCAGCGCGTTCCCGGATCGATGTCGCCGCCGGTTACGATGCGTGCCATCTCGGTGCCAACGTTGACGTCATGCGGCATGAACAGGCCCTTGTCGCGCGATTCTTCGAGCCATTTGACCATTTCTTCAAATAAGGGTCTACCCGGCATGTCGAGATCCGGCCGATGGAATTCTCGTTGCTCCGACGGCTCTTTTATGGCACCGATCGCCTCGCCAAGGATGCGGTCGCGATTGATCACGAAACGATCGTTGGGTCGCAGCATCGCCTGCTGCCTGGCGATAACCGGGGAAGTCGCGGTCTTGCCGTAGCCCAGGTTCATGAAAGCCTTCCAGCAGGCCGGGGCGATATCGTCGCCGCATTCGAGTTTTTCGATCCAGCGGTACAGGGTTTCCTTGCAGCCGCCGCCGCCTGGCACCACGCCGACCAGGGATTCGACCAGGCCGGTCACCGAGTTGGCGTGGCAAATGACCTGTTTCGCATGCAGCACGACCTCGAAACCGCCGCCGATCGACAAGCCGACCGGCGCGGCGACCACCGGGAAGGGGGCGCTCGCCATGCGCTGCACGGTTTGCTGAAAATCGGCGAGAAAACGATCCAGGCCATCCAGGTCCTCGCGGCGAAAGAATTCGCGCACCACCTGCAGGTTGACGCCGCAGGAAAAGTGCTGCGCATCGTTATGGACGATCAGGCCGCGCAGGCTCTCCGCCTCGACCCGGTCCAGCGCGTCGGCGAGCATCGACATCGAATCGGCGTCCAGCGCGTTCGCCTTGCTGTGAAACTCGACCAGCGCGATGCCGTCGAGCTCGTACCAGCTCGCCACCGGGCAGCTGTTGCGCGGCTCGAGCGTCTGGCGTTTTTCGCTGAAACGGATCACGCCCTGCGGTCGCTGAATCGTTTTCCACTCACCGCCAGACTGGCGCGCCTGCAGTTGATCGTCGGCGACCCGGTAAAAGGCGGAACCGGCGGCCTCGGCGAGGAACGCCGGCACCTCGATGCCATCGGACTCGAGGCGCGCAACAAAGCGGTCGACGCCGATTTCGTCGAGCAATTCGAACGGACCCTGGATCCAGTTGTAACCGAGCTTCATCGCGTCGTCGATACCGACCGGGTCTTCGCCGACCTCGGGAATCAGCGACGCGGCGTAACTCAGCGTGCGCGACAGCACGCGCCAGGCGAACCGACCGTAGCGGCCATCGTCCTCGAGCAGGTGGCTGACGCCTTGTTGTTCGGCCTTGTCGGCAAGCGGCAGCATGAGCCGCGGTGCGGCTTCGTATTGCATGGTCTCGAAATTCAGCACCTCGCGCCCGGATTCGCCGTCGCGGTAAAAGCCCTGGCCCTGCTTGTTGCCGGTCTGGCCGTTCTCGATCATTTGCGTCATCAGCGGAATTTTTTCCGCCTCGCGGTGAAAGGCGTCGCCATCGGGCAGAATATCGACCAGGCTTTGCACCACATCCGACATCAGGTCGATGCCGATCAGGTCGTAAAGGCCGAAAACGCCGGTCTTCGGGATGCCCATCGGGCGGCCGAAAATAGCGTCCGCCTCGAGCGGGGTTAGCCCCAGGTCGAAGGCCGAGTGCAGCGCGCACTGGATCGCGAAGACGCCGACCCGGTTGCCGAGAAACCCGGGCGTGTCGAGGCAGGGCACGACGCCCTTGCCGAGCTGCTGTTCGCAAAAACCGGCGAGCAGGTCGATCACCGCGGGATCGGTGTCCTCGCCGCGCACCAGTTCGAGCAGGCGCATGAAGCGCACCGGATTGAAAAAATGCGTGATTGCGAAACGCCGGCGAAACGACTCGGGCATGTCCTCGACCAGCAGGCGAATTGGAATCGTCGACGTGTTCGAGGTGACGATCGCCCGTTCGTGACAAACCTCGTCGAGCCGACGATACAAATCTTTCTTGATGTCGAGTCGCTCGACCACGGCTTCGGCGACCCAGTCGCAATCAGCGAGCTGGTCGAAGTCGTCGCGCGTGTTGCCGAGGTGGATGTATTGCTCGACGTCCTTGCTGATCAATCCGGGCTGGTTAGGATCGCGCAGGCGCTCCAGGCCGCGCTCGGCGAGCGCGTTGGGATCGTCTTTGCCGGGCAGGTCCAGCAGCCAGACGTCGATCCCGGCATTGGCGACCTGGCCGGCGATGCCGGCGCCCATGGTGCCGGCGCCGATAACCGCAACCTTTTTGATTTGCATCGATATTCTCCTAGGCGGCCTGTTCGAGCGAGCCGATCAGCGCGCGCAGTTCATGCAGTGTCTGCCGCGGCGCCTCGATCGGCAGCATGTGCCCGTAGCGCTCGACGATCGTCACCCGTGCGCCGAGCTTTTCGGCGAAGGCCTGGCCCGCCTTCACCGGGGTCTGTTTATCCCTGCGCGCCAGAATCAGTTGCGCCGGCACGTCGATCAGTTCAGCGACGGTAGCGCCGTTTTCATACTCGCTGCAGGCGACCAGGTCTTCGTAGAGCGGGTTGCGTGCCATGATTTGCCGTCCGATCGCGATCGGCTGCATCCCCGGTACGGCGCTGATGCCGTACTGTGCATCTGGACCGAAGCCCCACAACAGCAACATTTCTGCCGCGTCGCCGGCGCTGTCGCGCGCGGCTTCGATCAGCGCCGGGTTAACCGGAATGCGCCCGGCGGTACCAACGCCGGTGACCGATTTCAACAGTTCGGACGCCTGCCGGGCGAGCTCGAGCACGTCGAGGAAGCCTTGCGAATGGCCGACCGCGTGCACCGGTTTGGCACCCGTGGCGCGCAGAAAGTCGGCCAGCCAGGCGCCCATCGCCTCGATGGTTTGCAGCGGTTCGCCGCCGGATAGACTGTGGCCGGGCAGGTCCGGCGCGAGCACCGAGTAACCGTTGTAGGCGAACCAGCGCGTTTGCAAGGCCCAGCTGCGGTGATCGAGGCCGCTGCCGTGCACGAACATGACGGTCGGCAAGGCCGGGTCGAATTCCTTGCCGCCGGTCGCCGCGTACACCCGTTCCCCGTTGACTTCGATGTACATTACGCGCCTCCCGCCACTCGTTGCGCGGCGACGAAGCCGCGCTTGAAGTCGGACTTGATGTCGGCGATATCCTCGATTCCGACCGAGACCCGGATCATGTCTTCGCTGATACCGGCCGCTTCCATGTCCTCGACGGTCAGGCGCGAATGCGTGGTGCTGGCCGGATGCAACACCAGCGTGCGCGAATCGCCGACGTTGGCCAGGTTCGAGGCGAGCTGCAGCGAATCGATGAATGCGGCACCGCCGGCACGGCCGCCCTGCACGCCGAAACAGAGCATCGAGCCCGCGCCCTCGGGGAACAGGGCTGCAGCATGCACGTGGCTGGGGTTGGATTCCATGTCCGGGTAATTAGTCCAGGTCACGGCTTCCTGTTCCTGCAGCCAGGCGAGCAGGGCCTTCGCGTTCGCGACATGTTGCTTCATGCGCAGGCTCAGGGTTTCGATGCCCTGCAGGATCAGGAACGCGTTGTGCGGACTCATCGACGCGCCGATGTCGCGCATCGACTCGGCGCGCATCTTCATCGCCAGCGCGGACGGGCCGAACTCTTCCCAGAAGCGGATGCCGTGGAAGGGCGCGTAGGGCTCGGTCAATTCGGGAAAACGACCGCTCGCGCTCCAGTCGAAGCGCCCGCCGTCAACGATCGCACCGCCGATGGCGACACCGTGGCCGCCGATCCACTTGGTCACCGAGTGCACCACGACGTCGGCGCCGTGGTCGATCGGCCGACACAGGCTCGGGGTGGCGAAGGTCGCGTCGACCACCAACGGGATGCCGGCTTCGTGCGCGATCGCGGAAATGCCCGGCAGATTAGCGATCTCTAGTCCCGGGTTACCGATGGATTCGCAAAACACCAGCTTGGTGTTCGGCCGGATCGCGTCGCGCAGCGCCTGCTCGTCGTTGATCGGAATGAAGCTGCAATCGATACCGAGCCGCTTGATCGTGTGCTTGAGCAGGGTCGCGGTGGAGCCGTAGATCTGCGTTGCCGAAATCATATGGTCGCCGGATGAGCACAGGGTAATGAACAGCGTGAACAGCGCGCTCATGCCGGAGGCGGTGCAGATTGCGCCGCTGCCGCCCTCGAGGGCGGCGATGCGCTGTTCGAGCACGGCCACGGTCGGTTTGGTGATGCGGCTGTAGATATGCCCGCCCTGTTCGACGTTGAACAGCGAAGAACCGTCGCTGACGCTCTCGAATACGTAAGAGGTCGTCTGGTATACCGGCACCGCGCGCGATCCGTGATCGCTCTCCGGCACGTAGCCGGTATGCAGTGCCACCGTGTCGGGTTTGAGATAGGTGGACCGTGCCATGTGCTTGCTCCCGGGTCAGACGATGGAGGCGAA
>JBFGQE010000026.1:0-18560 GCA_041564355.1 Gammaproteobacteria bacterium
CGAGGACTTGACGCTGGCGGCGCGCGACGCCCTGATCAAGATGATTGCCTATATCCAGCGCGAGTACGGGCTCAGCGCCGAACAGGCGTATATCCTCGCCAGCGTGGCGGTCGACCTCAGGGTCGGCCAGGTCGTGGACGTGCCGAACTACGTCGTCACCGCGGTACTGAACGAGGACGTCTTCATCAATCCGCGCCGGCACTGACCCGGCGATGCTGCGCCGGACTTTCGTCCGCGCCGGCATCGGGCTCGTCGGCGGCTGCGCCTGGGTCGGCCTTCCGGTCCTGGCGCATACGCCATACCGGCAGTGGGTCGTCTACCGGCGCAAGCACCTGCTGATCGGCTGCCACCGGCAGGATCCGGCGACCTACGCACTGGCCAAACGGGTGGTCGCCGTTCTCGAGGAGCGGCTGCCGGCGGCCCGGGCCCGGGTTGCGCGGGCGCCGACGCCGGGCCGCCTGGCCAGTCTGCTCGGCACCGATCAACTCGACGTGGCGCTGCTCGGTCATGCCGATGCGCGCGCGATGGCGGCCGGCAAGGGCGACTTCGAGCCTTACGGGGAAATTGCGCTGCACACGCTGTTTCTGCACCCGGATTACGTACTCGTCGGCCGCGCCGACATACCGGCCAGGCACGCCTGGCTGATCGCGCACGCGCTGCACGAATCCGATGTCGACCTTCCGCTGGCCGCGGACGCGTCCCCGCCGCTGGCCTGGCACGAAGGCGTCCGCGGCTTCCTCGCCGGCCAACCGATGCCCGAGCGGGCAAGCGAATGAAAGTCAGCGGGGAATCAATGGATGGATCTGCTTTAGTGGATCCCGGAAGGGATGAATAACCGCTACGCTCGTTTTTTACGCTTCGATGATGAGAGGGACGTTTACGCGTCCTGCGACACCGGCCCCTTCCTTGCGCAAAACAATGGAGCACAAACGCTCCGGCAATCGTTATCACTCCCAGGCCACGGTATATTTTCCGTTGGCCTGCTTTGTGATCTTTATCGAATCGGCATTGTCACGCAGCGCTTCTTCAACAACGCTGGGCACCTCACTTTTCGGAATGTCAGTTAATTCGTTCATCTTTAAATTACCTAGTCGCAAGATATGGAAAGATCACTGATTGCCGCGGATCTCAGGCCGGCCGATTTTTTACCGAACATGAAGTGCACGTGAGTCGTGCCACGTGCATTCTTGTTGCGCCATTCGTCCAGCTTACCTTTGTTAGCCGAATCTGCTCCGAGCCACGACTTGATACAGTTAGTCGTTTCGAGATCGTCCGGGTCGAATTGATCAGTTGTGCCCGCAACCCGCAGTTGCTCAACCGTCATTGCCTTGTCTACGATTCTTCGGCATAGCGTGCGGTCCTCGGGGAGTATGCGAGTGGATTCAGAATCGTCATTCGAAGAGATAATCGCCATGCAGTAATCCAGGACATACGACTTATTGAGCACGTTATTAACCATGCTCGAAACTGCAGAAGCAATTGCCTGGGTTGACTGGTCGTTGAGCCGGCTTCGGTCGCCGCCACCGGTCAGCGTTGCGCCGGACGAAGCGGAGGCGGCAGCCGCAGCGGCGGCCGAATCCTGCGCCGACTTCAAAGACTCCACTCGATCGGATGCGGACTCCAATGTTTTTTCACGCAGCGCCCGAATCTCCTCGGCCAATGCAATTTGACGATTTGCGGTCTCGAGTTCTCGCTGCGCATTTGCGAGCCGTAACTTCGCGCGCCTTCCAGCTTCATCGTCGTTCGGGTTGGCACTCCTGTCGGACTGCGCCGCCGCCAGTTCGTCTTGTGCAAGCTGAAGTTTGGTTTCGGCATCCGCCTTGCGTGCCAGGGCTCGTTCCAGCCTTGTCTGCGCGCGCGCTTGTGCTTCAAGTGCCGCTTCCAGCAATTCGGCGGTTGCGGCCATCAACGATGTTGCGTCAGCCGACGCCGTGCCGGTAAGCGCTGCCTGATGGGCGACAATTGCACCCGTGAGCTGTTCGGTAGCGAGAATGATTGCGGTCAGATCCTGGCTGCGGCTCAACAGTGCCATGACCTGGGGTCTGCTCAGCATCCCGTTACCGTAGGCTTCGCACATGCGATACAGCGCGTCGCGCATCAGCGTAATGGACTGAGTCCTGAGGCCTATGCTCGCGGCGCTGGTCCCCAGACTGCCCGAAGCAGAGAGAGCACCTTCCGCCGGAGTGCTGGCGCCGATTCCGGCCGCCGCCGCAAACGCCGCTAAAGCGTCTGGGCTCGGTTCTGCGCAGTAATGGCCGATATCGTTCGCGATCAGGAGCCGTTGCTGGATATCCAGGTGAATCGCTTTACGTGAATCCAGGGGCGTGGAACGATTAATCGTGCTTAAATTCGCGCAGCCGGCCAATATCGATAGCGCTCCGAAGATTATCGCCGCGCGATTCGCCCATCGTTTTATGATTTCAGAGCTCATACTGACCTTCCCCGTCAAGGCGCACTCCTCGCTGAAAACGTAAATTATGTTTCTGTCGATAGTTTCGTGAAGAGTTAAGTTGAATTGCCTGAATCAGGTTTTACGGTTTACACGAACATTGTTTTATCTAAAGTCTTTATTCTTTATAAATCGCATGGCCCCAGAAACAGCCCGGTTTTTTTCGTAGGGCCAGTGTAGCCTATCGTACTCCTATACGCCGATTCCATCCAGTTTCGGTCATTCCACAAACTGGAAACCGGTTCTTACTTTCTGAATTGGGGCTTGATCTGCAAATTCTTCCGGTCGATCCTGAGCCGGTTCTGAATTTCTTCCGGGTTCAAATCGGACCGGTTGTCATCTAACAGCAGGGGGTCAATTTTTATCTGCACGGTGCCTTGCTGCGAAGGCAGTGTCCAGCTCGGCGCGGACGAGCCGGTCTGGACGGGCCGGGTCATCCCCTCGATCTGGACGGGTTCGATCTCGGGTGCCTGCATGATCGATTGCCGGATTTCGGTTTCCAGTCGTTGAATGCGTTTGATGTCGGTCGGGCTGGTCAACACCTGGTTCTTGCTGGCCGCGTCGAGCGCGAGGTCGTTGACTGATATCGCCAGCGCCCGGTCTTTCGTGTCGGTCAGGCGACTACCGAGATCGGCCAGGGTCTTGAATCGTTGACCCTCCACGAATCGGGTTGGCAGTTGCAGCGCGGCGGGATCTTCCAGCCAGCCGATTTTCGGATCCAGTTGCACCTTTTCGCTGCCCGGCCGAGCCTTGAGCAGCGCGGAGCCTTCGATGAGCACGGCCTGCCGCCCTTGCAAAATGGTCTCGATGGCCGAGGTGCTGGCGCCACTCTGTTTGGCGCTATTCAGCGCCTTGCTCGCCTCGCGCAGATTGTCTTTTTCCAGGAAGCCCATGGCGGCACGGAGCATTTCCTGCCCGCTTTCGGCGGTCTTGCCCTGGCGCTGATAAACGTCGGCGAGGCGAACCCGCAGTTCCGGCAGCGGTTCGTACTTGTCGGGATTCTCTTCGGCGACCCGCTCGGCGGTGCGAAGCGCATGGCTCAACTGAAACGTGGCATTGTCCGCACCGCTCGACGTGTCGCGTCTGGTCTCGTAGTAGATCAGGCCGAGTACCGTGTGGAATCGCTGTATGTCCCTGAGCTGGCCGGCCGCGTAGGCGCCTCCCTTGCCGTAGAACAAGACCTCGGTCATTTGCTCGAGCTCCGCCTGGCTGACCCCGCTCAAGCCCGCCGGATCGCCGCCGGCCTTGAGCGAATGATGCAGGGTAACCAGGTTGGTCGCGGCATCGAGCCTGGCATTGGATGATCCGGCGAGAGAACTCCCCAGGTACGCTTCGTACCGGGGAGCCAGATCGACGGCGGCGGTGAGGTACGCGATCGCGATTCGATGGGCCTCGGTACGCTCGTCCTCATTCGAGTCGGCGCGTTCGGCCGCGGCGATCAGCCGGGTTGCCTTGAGGCGCAGCAGGCGCGACATCGCGTCCCTGCGCACGTCGTTCTCGTCCCACCATGTAATGTCATCGGCCGACGGCGGTCCGCGGTCGCTCGCCACGACGCGGTGCAACTGGCGCAACCCGAGATTGTTCCATTCTTCGGGACCCGGCAGCCGGTCCAGGTTTGCGGCGGACAGCGCGCCGAGCTCGGCGCGCACCGCGGTCCAGCGCGCCAGCGACTCGCCGGCCCGGGTTTGGTTGCTCGTGTTCAGTAAACCGAGCGCATACTCGAAGCCGGTCGCGGCAACGGCGGGCAAGGCGAGCCGAATTCTCATGGCGTATTCGAACAGCGCGGCCGCGTCTCCGGTTTTACGATAGTAATCCAGCAGTCGCAGGTGGCCCTGGCTGTCGTCCGGATTGGCCGATACCGCAAGCCGGTAGTTGTGCAGTGCCCTGTCATCGTTGCCGGCCGACAGCCAGCTGTCACCGATAAACAGGTATCCTCGATAGGCTTCGTTCGGGTCGAGTTCGATCACGGCCTGCATGGCCCCGACCGCGGTATCGATTTCGCCGGCGCGCCGCGCGGCGAGCGCCAGGTTGGCCAGTATGCGGGTATTGCGGGGGCTGGCGTCGCTGGCGCGCCGGTAAAGGTCGAGCGCGCGCGCGAGGCGGTCGCCGCTTTGCTCGGACGGGATCGAGGACCAGGATTCGTAGACCCAGGCCCTGCTGAATGCCAGCAAGGCCTGGCAATCGGTGCTTCCCTGGCAGTCGATGGAGGTCAGCGATCTTTCCGCGGCGCGGTAATCGCCGCGCTTGACGGCAGCCTCCGCCGCCCGGGCGGCGCGGCGAGCCTCATCGGTGTCGGCCAGGGTCTCGCCGCCGAAGCCAGCCGTGATGACCAGGGCCAGCCAGGTGAGCAGAATCGATTTTCGGGCGATCATTATCCACCTCCCGCCTGCGATCCGGCGAGGTCGCTCGGCGACGTGCGTTCGGGCAGGATTGCCGGTACGTACCGGCTTATCGACACGTACTCGACCCGCACGTCGCTGGCACGCCGCAGCCGTTGGATGCTCTCGGCCTGGTCTTCCAGCTTGTCGTCGCGCAGGTGCAGTGCCTTGACCTTGTGGTGAAACTCGGCTGGCACGTGACTGGCCGACGCGAAGTCGCCGAACAGGATGACGTGGTAAGTAAATCGCTCCTCCGAGCTTGGAAATACGAGCGCCGCCTTGATTCTGAATTCACTGTTGTCGTCGATCCCGAGTTCTTCCCGCGAGAACGGCAACAGCCAGCTTTGATCGGTGGGCATTGGAAAAGCCGAGCCCGCGATCGCCAGCCGGCCGAGCTGGTCGCGAACCAGCTGCGCCTCGCCATGTTCGAGCAGTTCGCCGAAACGTATCGTGATGGCGTCGGCAAACGTCATCGCGGCCGGCACGTCCAGGTACTCGTCCACGCTGCGAAAACTCCAGATGACGGGTTTGCCCGGATTCGTGACGTTGTCGCCGCTTACTTCGATTTCGAAATTTACCGCGCGTATGGCGCTGGAATCGGCTTCCTGGCTGGTTTTACCGATCCGAATCTCGAGCCTGTTGTTGCGCGGCTCGCCGGCGACGAAATCCAGGAAACCGATTTTCTGGCCGAGCAAACCGGCGACACCCGTCGCGCAATCGGTTTCGATTTGCTCGATTTCGTCGTCGGTGAGGTCGAGCCGGTAGCGGTGCTCTGCCAGGTTGCATGTCACCTGTAGCGTCAGGCGCTCGAGCGCCGCGGGCGTTGCCGAATAGGTGGCGAGTGTCGCTGACAAAAGGAGTGCTGGTATTCTCATGGTCCTATTCCGTGGGAATCAGAATCACTTCCTGCAGCGGCTCCGGCCCGACGATCAGTTCCTGGCTGATGACTTCCTTGCCGGCGCCGGTAAAGTAGCTCACCTGTATACGCTGCGCGGGGATCGGGTCGGGAACCTGTTCGTTCCGGATCGGGTTAAGCCAGTTGCGGAAGATCTTTTCGCGCACCGCGTCGGGCATATTGCCCAGCGTACGCAGTTCGCTGCGCCATTCGCTGCGCCAGTTTTCCGGGATCGAGGCCGCGGGCCCGATCTGGACTGCCGCGCGTCCCTGAGCCAACGAAATTTCGAAACGGCCCGCCGGCGGGCCGAAGTCGAGCACGATCTTGCCGCGCCCCAGCGAACTGTGCAGGGCATGGGGAATGCGCAAAACTACCGTGGGCAGCCGCACGAGATCGGCGGTCAGGCTTAGCGTTGCGCCGCTCCACGGGTACAGCGTGAAGCTTTTGCGCTGGTAACCGGACGCCTCGAGGTAATAGGGACGGCCGAAGATACTGGTAAAGCGAACGAAGCGAACGACCCCATTCGGGCCTTCGAGCGATTCGCCGGTGCAGTCTTCGCAACGCGCGCCGCCCTCGGTCGTCAGGAACAGGGTCGAATCGCCGCCGCTGCCGTCGGCCAGCACGGTAACCGAGGAGACGAACGACGTGCCGACCAGGGTTGCGAGATACAGCGCGACGAGCATCGGGGTCTCGACCAATCGTTTCAGTATTTGTTTGATTCGCTCGAGAAATTTGTCGGCGTCGCTCGTCTCGATCCAGCCGAGGACGATGCCGACGAAAGCGAGAAAGGTGTTGACCGTGGCGAATTCGCGCAAGCCGCTGCCGAGATGCCGGGCAGTCCATGCGTTCAGTCCGAAAAGCAGCGTGGCGAGCAGAATGACGCGAAGGGGTAGAAATCGCTTATCCCTGGTTGCTGCGACGGCTGTCGGCGTTGCGCGATCTTGTTCTACTTGAGCGTCCATTGTTGGCCGCTGGCGTGTATGTCCCTGTGATCGTCTAGTATCTCTCTGCCGCAGGTATTCGTCAAACCGGATGGCGCGGACTATCGAAGCGATGGCGGCCAGGCCGGCGGGTGCGATCGATCCGCTAGCCGAGGTGAATGAGCAGGTCTTTCAACCGAAATCGAAACCCGTGTTTCCAGGCAACCGAAAATAAGGATCGACCTCGAGACCGCGGCCCCGTGCAGGTTCAAAAACAACCGATATTCCTTATACTGGAGGCCTTGGGTGCATTTCAGAACCTGTGTCGGCACAAGGATTTATGGAATGACATGCTGGAAGGTCAAACTACTCGGGGAATTCTCCTTGGTCGCACCCGACGGCCTCCGGATCGGTTTGTCCGGGCGAAAGCACCAGGCACTGCTGGCGTATCTTTCCTTGTCGAGCAACAAGACGGTCAGCCGCGAACGTTTGCTGGGGCTGCTCTGGGGGTCTCGATCGGAGGACCAGGCGCGTGCGAGCCTGAGGGGCGTTCTCAGCGAGATCAGACGAAATCTGCAAAGCTATGCCGACTCGCTGATCGAGACAGACCGCACCAATGTCTACCTCAAGGACGCGAGTGTCGAAATCGATGCGGAGCAGCTTCACCGGGCAACCCGGGATGCTTCGCTCGAGTCGCTCGCGGCCGCGGTGGATCTGTATGACGGCGACCTCCTGGAATCGGTCAGCCTGAACGAACGCGCCTTCGAAGAATGGAAGCAGGTCGAACAGCAGAACGCGAAGTCCGATTTCCGCAAGGTGCTGGCCAGATACATCGCCGCGCTCGAGGCCGAAAATCGGGACGACGAAATCGAGGGGGTCGCCAATCGACTCCTCGAACTGGATAGCGCCGACGAAGACGCGCACCGGACGCTGATGAAACTCTATCATCGCCAGGGAAAATCCTCGCTGATGCAGCGCCAGTTCGAGGTCTGCCGCGACCGGTTGCGTTCCCAGTACAATACCGACGTCTCGGATGAAACCCGCTCGCTACTGGCGGAGCTCAAATCCGCGGCGGCGCGGACGTCCAAAACGAGTCCCTCGACCGGCGAAAAAACCGACGCCGTCGCGGTGCCGCCCGTGGCCACGCAGGAAATTGCGCTGGCGGTGATGCCGTTCAGCGTCGTCGATTCGAACCAGGTGGGGGGGGAATTCGGCGAACTGGTCAGCGAAGAAATCATCGGGGCGGTCGCAAAATTCAAGTGGTTTCGCGTGCTACCGAAAAGCGCCACCTTCCGGCAGGACCTGATTGCCCTGGGCTCCGCCGAGATCACCCGGTTGACCGGCGCGAAGTACCAGCTTTCGGGGCGGGTCCGGAAAATTCGCGATATCCACCAGTTGAAAGTCGAGCTGGTCGACGGCGTCAATAACAGCATGATCTGGAGTGAAGGTTTCGAATTCGAAAACGATTCGCTGTCGTATCCCGAAGACATCGTCGCGGCGGTAGTCGGCCAACTGGAGGTAAAATTACGGGCCAGTGAAATTTCACAAACCTATCGGCTAGGCCGGGATAACCTGACGGCCTATCAGTATTCTCTTTTGGCGCTGTCGAATTTTTACGACCTTTCGAGCGACACTTACGAAGAATCAGAAAAACTCTTCGCCAGGGCGGTAAAGCTCAATCCGAACAACTCCTGGTTTTACTCCATCTGGGCTTTGTGGAAAACGTTTTGCGTGGGGCAAGTCTGGGGAGGTGACCCTAAAAGTGAATTCGAGCAGGCCGCGGACCTGGCGCACCAGGCGATCAAGCGAGATCCCGAGGACGCGCTCGCGCTGGTCATCCTGGGCCACATCGAGTCCTTCCTGGGAGGTAACCTCGAGCAGGGCAAGAAACTGATCGATAACTCGCTCCGGTTGAACCCGTACTCGTCGTTTGCCTGGATGCTCAGTTCCGCCACTTATTCCTACAGCGGGGAACCGAAGGAGGCCTTGCGTCGGCTCGAAAAATCCAAGTCGCTTTGCCCGGTCGAGCCGCACTGGGAATTCCTCTTCAACACCGCCAACTGTGTGGCGCATTTGTTCAATCGTGACCCGGCGCAGGCGGTTCAGTGGGGGTACGAGACGGTGCGGGAGAATCCCGGTTTCAGCAATGGTTACAAACACTTACTCGTCGCGCTCGGGCATCTGGGCGAAACGAAAGAATGCCGGCGCTACCTGGACGAACTGTTGAAAATCGAACCCTCGTTCAAGGTCGAAACCTTTCTCGAGTCATACCCGTTTGCGCGCGATGAAGACCGCGAGTTTTACCGCCAGGGGCTGGGCTGGATCGCAAAGCAAACGGGTGATCGATTGATTCAACCCGGTTGATTCGTCATCACCGAAAAAGCACCCTATCGATCCAAGTCGAGCCGGCCCATTGGCATTATCGATGGCGGTGTCGGGACCGAACTGCAACGGCGCGGTGCAAAAATGGATCCCGCATGCTGGAGTTCCGCGGTTCATTTACACGATCCACAAATGCTGTTGGCGATTCATCGCGACTACCTGAGGGCCGGGGCGACGATCTTGTCGACCAACACCTTCATGGCGAGCCGGCACCTGCTCGCGGCAAGCGGGATCGGCAACGTCGAGGAAGTCAACGCGAGCGCGGTGAAGCTGGCCCGCGAGGCCCGCGAGCGGTTTGCCGGACCGGAAGTGCTGATCGCCGGTTGCCTGTCGACGTTTCCGCCGCTGAACCAGGCAAATGACTTGCCGCGCGGCAAACAGGTGGCGGAAAACTTTCGTGAACAGGCCGCGATACTGGCGGACGCCGGGGTCGATGTCTTGCTCGCCGAGATGCTGATCGACAGCGAAACCGCCGTCAGCCTGTTGACGGCCTGCTGCGATACCGGGCTTCCGGTCTGGGCCGGTGCAAGCGCCATGTTCGATGGCGCCAGCGGGGAGCTCATGACCTTTCGGCAAGCCGGCAAGCTCGCCGATTTGCCGCATGAATCCTTCGCCAGCCTGGTGGGCAACCTGCGCGCGTTACCGGTAGAGATGCTCGGCGTGATGCATACCCCGGTGGAGGCGATGGATTCCGCCTTGTCGCAAGTGGCGGCCGAATGGGCCGGGCCCCGGTTCGCCTATGCCAAGACGGGGATGGGAACCGAGCACGAATGGGATTTCGACGACTGCATTCCGCCCGAATCCTACGCCGACCGGGTCGCGCGCTGGATTCGGGATTACCGCGTTGCGATCGTCGGTGGTTGCTGCGGCACGCGGCCCGAGCACATCGCGGCGCTAAGCCGGCGTGTAGTCATCGATCAGTGACGCCGTACCGTCATCGTATTGAAAGTCGTCGGGGCATTGATCGTTCGAGTCAGCTGGCTCGAACCGGTCGTATCTTCGCGGTATTACCAATACCGGGGATGCGGAGTACTCGTCGCTGACAAACTCGAAGTATCCGACCGTAATCAGGAACCGGAACGTCAATTCGTCCTGCCTTCTCGCTCCCACGGAGCGGATCGGTTTTTTCGCCGACGGGCGTTCGGCCGGGCAGGGGGGATCGTATTCGATATCGAACAAATCGGGGCTTATCCAAACCTGGGCGCGCAACTCGCCGGTCACGCAAACGGTTTCCCATTTGTCGTCTACGACGTCCGAGTCGATGCATTTCGACCGTCGCAGGCACTGCACCGTGGTGATTATGGTGGCGGCTTTCTCGTGACTCGGCTGCCGCCTGAGCACCGCCATGGGCCAGTGAAAATTCAGGTAGTAGGCGCCTTTCCGGATGTCGTAGACCAGGGAATTCGACGGCGGCCTATCCTCGCAATCCCCGCCGTTGCCAACCGGGAGCAGGTTCATGCCGGCGCAATCTCCGGCAAAAACGCAGTCGGTCACCTTGAAAATGGCCCTGGCTACTTTTTTGGCTTTCGATTTTTTCTTGAACGATTGGGCATACTTGTCGACGACGATCTTGTCGATCATCAGCGTAAGGCTCAGGGGCGGTTTTTTGCTTTCGGGTTTGGCGGGCACGGTCGCCTGCAGCAACCCGAACGGAAAGCGATCTCTACTGCCGATACGGCGGTAGTAAACCCTTATCGCGTTATTCCACATGTAATCGATGTTCTCCTCGGGGCAGTCGGGGAAATTGCTGTCATCGCCGTCGCCATCGCCATCGTCGTCGCTATCGGCATCGTCGTCATCGTCGTCGTTTCCGTCCTCGTCGTCGCCCTGGTCCTCGTCTGCTTCCTCCTCCCCGGCTTCGTCCCGTTCCTCGACTTCGACCACGTCGTTGTCGTCGTTGTCGCCGTCATCGTCGCCAGGATAATTGGCATAAATTCTGATGTCGGGCTCGTACAGCTCAATGGCAATGTTGTTACTGTCCAGCAGGAATACGACCCGGGTACGGGGAAAATCCGGCTCGTCAACCAGCGAGTCGATTAACTGGTTCATCAAGCTGTTGTAAACCGACACCGTCAAGTCGATCGGCTCCTTTTTCCCCGCCGGATCGTGAGACCCGTTCTTGTCTTGCAGGCACTTTGGTTTCAAGTCGTCAAACAGTTTCTGGAACGATGCCCAGAATTCGGGATTCGACTGGTCGTTGGCGACGAGCCATTCGATTTGCGAGCCCAGTTGATCGATAGCCCGTTGCACGATGAACTGCTCGAGGTTAGCGTAGCTGTCGGGTTTTTCCGGCGTAAGGTAATTGGTCGGCAACACGCTCAGTATCTGCCCCTCCTTCCGGTTGATGTCGAAACTGCAGACGACCGTCCAGTGTTTTTTCGGTTTACAGGTAAAATCGTCTTCTGCGCCGGTACAGGCGAGACGTTTGTACAGTTCGCGATAGGTATAGGCCGATGGCCACCTGGGGTAACGGTAAGACATTAAATCGAAGGTCTTTTTCGGCGCCAGCACGGTCGGCGACGACTTCGACGGATCGATATCGAGGCCGATAAAGATTTCCTCTTCGGTTATCTTGTCCGGAGGCGACAGGAATCCATGTTTCCCCATATAGGTCAGGGCGAACTTGTCGATGCGATACTGTCCGATATCGCGACCGTGAATTTCCCGGAGCGGGACGCCGGGGTGGGCCCTGCCGAGTAGATGGCCGACCTCGTGCGCGCCGATCTCACCCGTCGTATCGGTCGCGCAGGCGGCGACGATATGCGGTAGCGGAAACGTCGGCGCATCGACCGCGACGCTTCCGAACCGCGCCCGCGGATCGCTGTAAACGCCGATGTAATAGGTCGTGGTGGAGAACCCGGCTTTCAGTTCCTGGTTGCGATGCGCCATTATCTGGTGCAGCAACTTCGACAGCATCCTGGTGGCCGTCTCGTCGTGTTCTCTTTCGTTGTGCGTCGCCGGGTCCAGCGCGAAAAAATCCCGCTGGGCTTCCACCCGGATTACGCTCCATTCGATCCGTGCCACGGGGAAACTTCTTTCCACGTAATTGCGAATGATATTCACTTCCTCGCGCGTCGGTTCCAGGTAGACGTCATTTTTGACATCCCGGTATCGAAATACGAGCGCGCGGCAAGTCAGCTCCTCCCGGGCCAGGAACTTGACGCTCGAAACGTGGTTCGGCGACTCGTCGGCATCGTCGATCGTTATCGGTTGGCCGGTGATCGTGTCGGTCAGCGAAACGAGCCTGAAGTTTTTGATTTCGGGCACCGCCGTCATTTTGTCGGGCAATCTGAAATTGAGCGACAGGTTCCAGTCGAGACGCTGATTGATCAACGCGGGTGAGGCGCCCTGGTTACGGCCGACGAAGCCCTCGCTCGGAATGGCTTCCGTTTGCTGCCCGCCGCTGCCGGTGTATTCGACTTCGAGCGTTCCCGTTGCCCGGATTCGGTTCGGGGGGTTGAAATCTTCGAAGTACACCCGGGCATAGGTGGCCTTGTCGGTGACTATCGGCACGCCTCCGGTGGTAACGTTATCCTCGCAAATCGTCGGCTCGTTATACGCCTCGTTGACTGCATTCTGTATGGCTTGAACCACTTCGATGTGACTGACTTTGACCGTAATCATGTCGACCTCCCGGGTCGGCCGTTTTTCCGCGCCAGTTCGCGACTTCTGGCCCGATTTTGTTCTTCCTGAAACCCGGGATTGTTCAGCAGGACCGGCCCGCGGGCCCATTTCGAATCGGGCCGCACGATGGTCGAGAAACAGTCGCTCAGGATTTCAGTGATGTCCCAGTTGATGCATTCCTGCCTGATGCAGCTCAGGTTGCAGTTCGCGGCGATTTTTTGTACTTCGACGGCGTCGATCGACATGTCCCGGTAGGCCGCCAGTAGCAGCAATCGTTTGTCGGGCTCGGGGTCGTCCGGATCGAAGTACATGCCGGCATTGGAATGGTGGATGAAGGCAACGCCGTCGTCGGTCAGTGCCCGGTCGAACTCCCGCATGTATCCGGCAATGATCTCCTGGTCCGAACCCACCAGCGAGTAGAAGCTGAAAATAAAATCGACGCTATGGTCTGCGACGCCATCGAGGGCGTATCCGCTGGTCTCCAGGCAAACGGTTTTCGACGAGCCTGCGAATTTCTTTTGGCATACCGCCACGCAATCATCGACGATGTCGTATAGCACCAGCTGATTCGTGGCAAAGGCGTGAAGTATTCGGGCGATGCGTCCATGTCCCGAGCCGATCTCGACGATGGTGCCGGCCGGCAGGAAATCCTTGATTCGCGGGTAGATCGAAGCCAGCCACATGGAGCGGGTGCCGCCCCAGGGCTCGGACCACTCCTCGCCACCGGCGGACCAGTCGTAGTCTTCGTAGTATTTCTTGTTTGCCTCTAGGGTTGCCATTTCCGATATTGCGCCCGGCCTGTTTGACTGGAAAATTCGGCGAATCGACGAATCGGCTTGCTCGCGAAATCGATTGCCTTACCACTCGCCCTGAACGCTTGTCAGAAATGTATTGAACTCCGAGATTGTCACGACCTTGTCCCAGATATCTTCTCCCAGTTGTTTCCCTGCCAGGGTATCCGACGCGAAATGCACCCCGGCCCATTCCCGATTTTCCGCGATTTCTCTCGCGACATGATCGATATGTGCATCCATGCTGGCCGGCATGACGTGTTTCAATGCCTTTGCTGTCAGAAAGGACTGGGTGGCGTGCCCGCTGGGATAGGACGGATGTGCCGGCACGAGGATGGCCGGCTCCAGATCCTTGTCCAGCTGCGACGGGCGAAGGCGATCGTGCCTCATTTTCCAGGGCATCACGACCATCGCGCCGAGGAACCCGAGCGTTTCGATCAGGCGGACCGTTTTCGAGTGTTGATGCGGATCGATACCGAGATGGTGAAGAAAAGTCGGAACGTAGTCGTAATCCTGGTCGATGATATCCTGCAGTCGCTCGTCCCGCTCCGGGTGGCCTTGCTTCCAGAAAAGTTCCTGGAGCTCGTCCGCCGTCACAGGGCTATTAGGGGCACCCGTGTCATAAATCCGGGGAACATCCGGGTCGAAAACCGTGCCAGTGGGGCTGTCCGGAAACGGCAGCGTCACCGTGGAACCTTGCAGGAATCTCGCGACGTAAACGTAATCTTTCCACTCGGTAAAGGTGCGAACGTGCTGCAGCACGTGGGGTAATTCTCCCAGGTTCTCGACCTCGATCACCGCGGCTCTCGACATCGCCATCGCCATGGCCATCGCCATCGCCATCGCGCGGTCGAATGCCTCCATGTGATCCAGGGCATCGATATCCTCGCGTGTCATGACCCCGTTTTGCCGGAGCTGTCGTGCCATTACTTCATAGGGTGGCAGGTCCGGCCGGCCTGCGTGAATTCGCGAAGCCACCTGGTTGTTGTTATTGCTGTCCGCGATAGGGTCTTGCGTAGCCGCCTTGTCGTTCTTGTTCATTGCCCGATCCTCTTTGGTTGCGGATTTCCGAACTTATTCTCACGAACGGTCTTGCGGATTGGAACCCTGATTCGGAGAACTCACGCAAAAGTCACGTTTAACTAACGAAGAATCACATTCGAGCCTTACTGAAGGCCCGTAATCTCGCTTTCGACGTTGACAACAGTTGCACCTCATCGAGTCCGAAAGGATTTCGTGAAGGCACACAGATGGATCCGCCAATGAAATCTTTGATTCAAAACGCGATTTCGTACTTCAAGCGAAGTTTTGCTACCGGTTTGCTTTCGACGTTCGGGAGTTCCACACCCACACCCATACTCGTATCGGGTTATGGCTATCCCGATTCTGCAACGCAATCCTGCCCTCGATCCGGCGAACTCACTCGTCGGTCGGCTGGAATTCTGTATGCGGATATCGTCGATTATACGCGGCTTACCGAAGAGGACGAGGAGGGCACGCACCTGCGTGTCGTCGAGATCATGCAGATCGTGAAAACCTGTGTCGACATCGATCGAGGCCGGGTCGCTCACATCGCCGGTGACGCGATTCTCGCGGAGTTCGAGGATGCGGACGGCGCTTTGAAATGCGCGATCAATATTCAGCTGGCGACTCGGCGTTGGAATGCCGATCTCCCTGGAAATCAACAGCTGAGGTTTCGTATCGGTGTCAACTTCGGAGACGTAATCACCGACGATGGCGATATTTACGGGCGGGCCGTCAATCTCGCCGCCAGGCTCGAGAGCCTCGCCACTACCGGCGGGATCTGCGTCTCCGACTCGGCTCGATATAACCTGAAAAGCCAGCCTCAGATCAAGTTTGTTTCGATGGGCAGGCGCTACGTAAAAAACATAAGCGAGCCCGTGGAAGCCTTCTGGATCGAAGTCGATGAGCAGCACGTTGTGGATATTGATCTCACCATTGCCGTAAATATATCGGCGACGGCTTCATGAATGCGCGACTCCGGTTGTCGGGATCTGTATTCGCAGGCGGGTTCGGTCCCGATTGTTTTCTCGAGTTCGCGCGGTTTCTTCGATTCGGAAACCGGGAATCTTCTGTCGGCCACGTCGAAGACGCTCTTTCGTCGAAGCTGGCTTCGACGAAACCGCGTGACCCGACCCGCTTCGGCCGCCGGTTGCCGGTATTGCTCATGCCCGGCGACGCGGCTGAATGCAGCGGGGTTACCCGCCAGTTGGCCAGGCCACGCGCCTGGCCGTTTTTTTCCGGTGTCCTGTCAATTCGTGGCCGTATCGCGCTGGTTTTCGCCGAGATATTGCAGCGCCTCGCCGAAAAAGCGCTTCGGCTCGATGCCGAGGGTCTGCAGGTCGTCCGGCGGGCAGGCGTTGCCCTCCAGCAACATGCGGATCTGGTCGCGGGTGATCGGAAAAGCCTCGAACCGGTCGAGTATCGCCGCGGCCGCCATGACGCCGAGCGCCGGGGCGGGCAGCATCAGTTTCTGGCGTCTCCGGGCCTTCGCGAGGCGTTTCAGGATTTCGCGCCAGCTGAGGGTTTCGGGGCCGCCCAGGTGATATGTCTGGCCGATCGTCGCCGGATCCTGCAGCGCCTTGACGAACGCCGCGGCCACATCGGTGACGTGCACCGGCGACATCGGGAATTTGCCGGCGTCGAAAGGCAGCAGCCCGGCGTAGAACAGCGGCGCGGGCAGCGGGGAATCGATAATCTCGGCGGTCAACTGGGTAGCGAACTCCATGCGCCCGCGGGGATCGCCGAACAGTACCGACGGCCGGAATATGGTCCAGTCCAGATCCGTGTCTTTCAGATACGCCTCGGCGTTGTACTTCGTGCGCTGGTATGCGGTGCCATCCGGCTTGACGCCGTTGGCGCTCATCAGCAGGAAACGCCGCACGTCCATTGCCGCGGCCGTGTCGATGACCCGGCGAGCGGCCTCGTCCTGTAACCTGGCGAAGGTGATGCCGCGATTCGGGAACTCGCGCAGGATGCCGATGTTGTAAATGATCGCGTCGCTGCCGTCGACGATCCTTTCGATTGCGCTGGCGTCGTCGATATCGCCGTTGACGACGAGGCAGCGATCGCGGTGTCGAACCTTCGGTTCACTGCCTGCGCGCACCAGCAGCGCGGGTTGCATATCGTTCGCGAGCAGCGCATCGACCAGGTAGCTGCCGACGAAGCCGGTTGCGCCGAACAGGCCGACGCGCTGGATGCTGAACTTCGGTGATTTCGTGCCTGGCATGGAGACCTCCTGCTTGCACCTGTTTTTACGGTTATTACCTTTGACCGGTTCAGATTCGAAAATTCAGCCGGTATTTACCGGCCTTGCGGCCAGGTTGAATCAGGTTGCCTGTCATCATACCTAAGGAAGGTATCTCGATAAGGATCAAGGCAACGGAAGTCGGGTGGGATATGGGAGATACGCTCATCGAATAGCCGCATGGAATTTGGTCTGCCCCTATCGAGCAGCTTAACCGAAAGGAGACTTCAAGATTAAATTCGACTGGATTTCAGGATTGCTGGTTGTTTTGCTCGTTGCAACGCTGATGGCCTTCTTCACGGGCGTTTTCCCTTATCCCTATGGCTGGATTGTCATCACTGCCTTGCTCGTATTTCGACTGACTGCCGTCAGCAACCAAAAACAATAAAGATCGAGATCGGGTGACGGGTACCAAATTCCAGGTCGGGAAGCAGTTTTCGTTGAAACCAGAGATTGTTGCCTTCGGAACCGGACAGGAGTCGGTTGATTGCAAGCCAGGCACCGAGCCCGGGTTGGTTGGCTGGTTTCGACGTGCGATACGCGCCGGCAGCGGGTAACATATCGGCGATTCGTCCCCATCGCAGCGTAGTTGCCGGCCATACCGCGTTGCATGGGCAGGCTGGAAAGGAACGGTAACCGAGAAATTCAGACGCATCATCCCGAGGTAGCAATGGAAACGGACACGCCCGACCTGGGTTCGCAAATCCGCGCGCAGAAATCGCGATTCGCCGATCTGGGCGTCGATTTCGTCGCGGCATTTCGCGATTTTTCCGCCTCGCTGAAAGCGGAAATCGACGAGATCGTTGGGTTGCGCGACCGCGGCGATGCGGTCATTCCGGAAGTCGAATTCGAAGCGCTCGCGCGCAACGGCTTCAGCGAGACCGACCGGCAACTGATCAGGCGGCGCGGGTGCCTGGTCGTGCGCAACACCTTCCCGCGATCGCTGGCGGAGGACTGGAACCGGCAGGTCGGCGAATACATCGAGGCGGTGGGATATTACGAGAACCCGGAAAAGGGCCTCGACCAGTATTTTTCCTCGCTGCAGTCCGGCAAGCCGCAGATTTTCAGCGTTTACTGGTCGAAGCCCCAGGTACTGGCGCGCCAGCACGAAAACCTGGCGCTGGTGAGGCGCGCGCTGAACCGGCTGTGGCGCTACGAACACGACGGCGCGCAGGTATTCGATCCGGACCGCGAGTGTACCTATGCCGACCGCGTGCGCCGGCGCGAGCCGGGCGACGATTCGCTCGGCCTGCAACCGCATATCGACGGCGGTGCGGTGGAGCGCTGGCTGGAAAGCTACGGCTACCAGCCGATCTTCCGCCACCTGCTCGGCGGGGACTGGGAAAAGTACGATCCCTTCGATGCCCGCCATCGCACCGGCACCACGCAAATCGAGTCGCCGGCCGTGTGCAGTATCTTTCGCACTTACCAGGGCTGGACCGCGCTGAGCCGGCAAGGCCCCGGTGACGGCACGCTGCAGTTGATTCCGAGCGCGCGCGTGCTCGGGTGGATGTTTTTGCGCGCCCTGCAAGCGGACGTACCCGCCGAGGAGCTATGCGGGGCGCAGCCGGGTCGTGCCCTGTCCTGCAACCCGCAGTGGCATCAACTGGTACTGGACGGACTGTGCACGATTCCGCAAATGAATCCCGGCGACAGCGTCTGGTGGCACGCGGACCTGGTGCACGCGGTCGAGGACGAGCACGGGGGCGAGGGCTACAGCAACGTGATCTATATCGGCGCCGCGCCCTGGTGTGAAAAGAATGCGAGCTTCCTGGAAAAACAGGCCCGTTGTTTTCTCGCCGGCGAGAGCGCGCCCGATTTCGCCGCGGAAAACTACGAAGTCGACTTTGCAG